>CAUCXP010000027.1 GCA_958446785.1 uncultured Collinsella sp.
CAGTTCGAGCGGCATATAGGTGTACTCGATGACGATGGGCTTCTCGTCGACCTGGCGCACGCGCACGATGTGATAGGCGAAGTCATCCTCGGCCATTCCCAGCTGGGTCGCAACCTCTGCCGGCGGATTGACGATCGAGAAATCGTAGACCACCGAGGTCACCTTTTCCCCGCGGTGCTCATACGAAAAGCCCTGGGCACGGTCGTTCTTGCCTTGAAAAAACACCTGGCCGGGAAGTCCCGCTGTGTCCTTGACGTAGGTGCCCGATCCGCGCCGGCTGGTAATAAGGCCTTCCTCGGTGATCTGCTCAATCGCTCGTTTGACGGTGATTTTGGAAACGCCATAGAGCTCGCAGAACTCAACGACGGTGGGCAACTTATCGCCCGGTTTGAGTGCGCCGTCCTCGATGCTTCGACGGATATCTGCAGCTATCGCCTCGTATTTGGGAATCATGCAATCCTCCCTTCATATTTGCGTCGATATTTAGAAAGTATACCCACTTAAAAAGCATCCATATGGCTTTCATGAAAGAAGTTCGATAAAGAAAAATGAAAAAGACGCTTTACATAGAAAATTAGAGCGCTATAGTTACAGACAACAAGCGAGATGCATTGGCGTTTCCTTGTACTGTTTGGGGACGGTTTTGTTTTGGCGGGTTGGATATCGGTATGGCCGGTGCGCGCCCGCGCCGGATAACCTGCCAAAACAAACCCGTCTCCAACCGGAAGCTCTAAGACACGAAAGCGAGGACTTTGATGGCACAGTATCAGCTGCCCCGTGACTTCTTCTTTGGCGCCGCTATGTCCGGCCCGCAGACTGAGGGTCAGTGGAACCAGGGAGGCAAGCTCGAGAACCTGTGGGACACCTGGTCCATCCAGGATCTGGGTTCGTTCTACAACTGCGTTGGCTCTTATGCCGGCAATGACTTTATGGCCAAGTACCAGGAAGACCTTCGCATTTTGAAGGAATTGGGCCTGGATACCTATCGCACTTCCATCCAGTGGAGCCGTCTGCTCGATGCCGACGGCAACCTGAACGAGGAGGGCGCCGCGTGGTATCACGAGCTGTTCCGCGCCTCTCGCGAGGCCGGCCTGGAGCCGTTTGTCAACTTGTACCACTTTGACATGCCCACCTACCTCTTTAACCGCGGCGGCTGGGAGAGCCGTGAGGTCGTCGAGGCTTACGCGCATTACGCCGACGTCGCCTTCCACGAGTTTGGCCAGGAGATTAAGTACTGGTTCACCTTTAACGAGCCCATCGTCGAGCCCGAGCAGCGCTATCAGGAGGGCGTGTGGTTCCCGCAGCTCCACGACTTCAACCGCGCCCGCACCGTGCAGTATCACATTTCGCTGGCGCATGCGCTGGCCGTGGCCAACTATCGCAAGGCCTATGACGAGGGCGCTATTCGCGCCGATGCCAAAATCGGCATGATCAACTGCTTTACCCCGGTCTATACCAAGGAGAACCCCAACGAGGCAGACCTCGAGGCCGTGCGTATGACCAGCGGCATCAACAACCGCTGGTGGCTTGACCTCATTACCAAGGGCGAGCTTCCTGCCGACGTGCTCGACAGCCTGGCCGAGGGCGGCGTTAAGCTCCCGTTCCGTGCCGGCGACCAAGAGATTCTCAAGCAGGGTGTTGTTGACTGGCTCGGCTGCAACTACTACCACCCCACGCGCGTTCAAGCGCCGGCGAGCAAGGTCGACCAGTACGGCCTGCCGCACTTTGCCGACGAGTACGTATGGCCCGACGCCGTTATGAACGAGAGCCGCGGCTGGGAGATCTACCCGCAGGGCCTCTACGACTTTGGCATGGACTGCGCCAAGAACTACCCCGATCTTGAGTGGTTCGTTTCCGAGAACGGCATCGGCATCATGGACGAATACAAGAACCGTGACGCCGAAGGAACCATCCAGGACGACTACCGCGTCGACTTTGTACGCCAGCACCTGGAGTGGGTGGCCAAGGCCATCGACGAGGGCGCCAAGTGCCGCGGATACCATTATTGGGCTGTCATCGATAACTGGTCTTGGGCCAATGCCTTTAAGAACCGTTACGGTTTTGTCGAGGTCGACCTTATGGACGGCTACAAGCGCCGTCTTAAGAAGTCGGCGGCCTGGCTCAAACAGGTCGCCACGACCCATGTGGTTGATTAGCGACCGGGCGAACGCCCAGACCACGCGCCGCCGCGCGCAACACATGGCACATCTGGTGGCAGAGGGCGACAGGCCACCGTGCGCATAGGAAAAGGCCGGATTTGATAGTTAGGAGCAATCATGGCCAGTGACAACGGAAAGAGCTTCCTCGACAAGTTTGCCGAGGTCTCTGCGAAGGTGGGAAACCAGGTTCACCTGCGTTCCCTGCGCGACGCCTTCGCGACCATCACGCCGCTCTATATCCTTGCGGGTATCGCGGTTCTTATCAACAACGTCGTGTTTCCCCTGTTCCCGCTCGATGCGGCGGGCCTTGCCAACCTTCAGACGTGGGGTTCGGCAATTACGCTGGGCACCCTCAACGTCTCTGCCATTATCTTGGCCGGATTGATTGGCTACAGCCTCGCTAAGAACAAGCGTTTCGATAACCCGCTCGCTTGCGTGGTCGTCGCCATCTCTGCTTTCGTCATCATGATGCCGCAGCAGATCACCGCCACGCTTGCCGCCACGAGCCCGCTGCTCACCGACAAGATCACCTCCGCCGAGGTCACGGGCGCCCTTTCGACTGCCAACACCGGCACCAACGGTCTGTTCTCGGCTATTATCATCGCCCTGCTTTCCGTCTCGCTCTTCATCAAGATTTCTGGCGTCGAGAAGCTCAAGGTTAAGCTGGGCGAGGGTGTGCCTCCCGCGGTCTCCAACTCCTTCAACGTCATGATCCCGATGCTGCTCAACCTCGCGATCTTCGCTCTTGCCGCAGCCCTGCTCGCCGTGTGCGCCGGCACCGATCTGTGCGCCATCATCTCCACGTGCATCTCCAACCCGCTCAAGAGCATCATGAACGCCGGTCCGTGGGCTGTTATCCTCATCTACACCCTTGCCAACCTGCTGTTCTGCGTCGGTATTCACCAGTCCACCATCTCTGGCGCTACCGTCGAGCCGATCCTGACCATGCTCATCGTCGACAACATGGCTACCTTTGCCGCCGGTGGCACCATCCAGCCCGATCACTACATGAACATGCAGATCGTTAACAGCTTCGCCCTCATCGGCGGCTCGGGCTGCACCCTCATGCTTCTGCTCGACACGCTCCTGTTCTCCAAGAACAAGGCTTCCGAGACCGTTTCCAAGATGGCTATCCTGCCTGGTCTGTTCAACATCAACGAGCCGGTTATCTACGGTTACCCCATCGTGTACAACCTGCCGCTCATGATCCCGTTTGTCCTCCTTCCCGATCTGTTCATCGGCATCACCTATGGCCTTACCTGCGCAGGCATCATCAGCCCCTGCATCGCCCAGGTGCCTTGGACCATGCCTCCCGTCATCAATGCCCTGCTCGCTACGGGCTTTGACTGGCGCGCCGGCGTGTGGCAGGCTCTCGAGATTGTCATTGGCATGGTCGTCTACCTGCCCTTTATGAAGATTTCCGAGAAGGCAATCGCCAAGCAGGAGGCTCTCGCCGAGTAGAACGCCTAACGTTCGTCCCTTTCACCTTTGCGGGCGCCGGTACGCGGTGCCGGTGCCCGCAGCTCTCTCCCTTGCGTAAAGATGCAGGGGGTGGGAACAATAGCTGCAAAGAATGAAACCAGTCGTCGTCTGCGCGCCGCGCAGTTATAAGGAGGAAACCATGAAGAAGATCATGCTCTGCTGCAATGCCGGTATGTCCACGAGCCTGCTGGTCCAGAAGATGCAGGCCGAGGTTGCAAACCGTGGTCTGGATATCGAGATTGAGGCTCGTCCCATGAACGAGGCCCACGATCACCTGGACGAGTGCGACATGTTGCTGCTTGGCCCGCAGTTCGGCTACACCAAGGGCGATTTTGAAAAGGAGGCCGCTGGCCGCTTCCCGGTCGAGGTCATCAACATGGTCGACTACGGCCGCATGAACGCTGCCGGCATCATCGACCACTGCGTCAGCGTGATGGGCTAGGTGCGGCATATGGAGGATATGAACGAGTTGCAGATGACCTGCTTCGAGATCATCAGCTACGTCGGTACCGCCAAGAGCATGTACATCAATGCCGTGCAAAAGGCCAAGGAGGGCGATTTTGACGCCGCCGAGGAGCTTATCAAGCAGGGCGACGAGGCCTATAACGGTGGCCACGATGTCCATATGGGGCTCCTTAAAAAGGAGGCTAACGGCGAGCGTAACGGCGAGGCCCCGCTGATTCTGCTGCATGCCGAGGACCAGATGGCCGGCACCGAGACCATGCGCGTCATGGCTACGGAGCTCATCGAGGTCCACAAGCAGCTGCAGGCACTGAAAGCCTAGCTGGCGTTATCGCCGAGATGGACCGTGCAGTCCAATAGACAACAGAGTCCCTTTGACGGGCACCGGGAGTCTCCGCCTCCCGGTGCCTTTATTTTTGGGGATGGTCTTGCGCGGTCTGTTGAGCGGCCAATTGCGTTTCCCCAGATAAAACCTGCCAAAACAAACCTGTCCCTTTTTGGTAGGTTTTTGCCTTGGGAGCGGTACCATACTGGCAATGTTTAAACGAGAAAGGTGGGCTCCCGTGGAACCTAAGCAGTACTACATCGGCATTGACGTCGGCGGCACTTCGGTTAAGGAGGGCCTGTTCGACGAGGACGGCAACCTGCTTGCCAAGGCCAGCGTGCCCACGCCTCCCATCGTTGACGCTGCGGGCTTTGCCGCGGTGACCGAGGCCATTGACCAAGTGGTTGCCAAGGCGCAGATTCCGCGTGCCTTTGTGGCGGGCATTGGCCTGGCTGTTCCGTGCCCTATCCCGGCGTCGGGCGATGCCAAGGTCAAGGCCAACATTGCCATTAACCTGCCCGAGCTTAAGATCGCCATCCAGGAGCACTGCCCCGACGCGGTCGTTAAGTACGAGAACGATGCCAACGCCGCTGCCATGGGCGAGGCCTGGCTCGGCTCTGCCAAGGGCGTGCAGAACGTCGTGATGGTCACCATCGGTACCGGCGTGGGCGGCGGCGTTATCGTTAACGGCGACGTGGTGTCGGGCGTTGTGGGTGCCGGCGGCGAGATTGGCCACATGTGCCTGAACCCGGCTGAGGAGCGCACCTGCGGCTGCGGCGGCCATGGCCACCTGGAGCAGTATTCCAGCGCTACCGGCGTGGTGAGCAACTATCTTGCCGAGTGCGAGAAGGCGGGCGTCGACCCCATCGAGCTCACCGGCCCCTCCGATTCCAAGGACGTGTTCCAGGCCTGTCGCGAGGGTGACAAGCTCGCGCTAGCCGCGGCCGATACCATGGCCGACTATCTCGGCCGCGCTCTGGCGCTTATCGCCAACGTGGTCGACCCCGAGATGTTCCTGATCGGCGGCGGCGCATCCGCCTCGGCCGATGTCTACCTCGACAAGGTCCGCGAGCACTTTAAGCAGTACGCGCTTTCTGCCTCGCGCGAGACGCCCATTAAGGTCGCCTCGCTCGGCAACGACGCCGGCATCATCGGTGCCGCCTACGTAGCCCTGCGCGCCGCCGGCAAATAGCTAGTGCAAGGAGGCCAGGTTACTTTGCACTAACATGGTGCGAAAGGGATAGACTTTGCTCCAACGCCTGCTCCAAATTGTGCCGCGTCCCTTCCGTGCCCAAGGGTTCGCCGCCAGCGTGCTACCATAGCTACGTCCAAGTACACATATCAAGTGGAGGATATCCATGGCAAACGTTCTTGTCTTTGGTCACCAGAACCCCGATAACGACGCCATCATGAGCGCCGTCGTCCTGCCCCAGCTGCTCAACCAGGTTGAGTATGCCGGCAACACCTACGAGGCCTGCGCGCTGGGCCAGCTTCCGGCCGAGTCCGCCAAGCTGCTCGCCGACGCCGGCATTGCCGAGCCCCGCGTGATCGAGTCCGTCGAGGCCGGTCAGCTCGTCGTCCTCACCGACCACAACGAGTCTGCCCAGTCCGTCGCCGGCCTTAAGGACGCCACGGTCTTTGGCGTTGTCGACCATCACCGCATCGGCGACTTCGAGACTGCCGGTCCGCTGCACTACATCTGCCTGCCCTGGGGCTCCAGCTGCACCATCGTCACCAAGCTCGCCGGCGTGCTCGGCGTTGAGCTTTCCGACGTTCAGGCCAAGCTGCTGCTCTCGGCCATGATGACCGACACGCTCATGCTCAAGAGCCCCACCACCACCGATGTCGACCGCGCCGTCGCTGCTAAGCTCGGCGAGCAGGTGGGCGTCGACCCGGTCAAGTTTGGCATGGAGGTCTTCCTCACTCGTCCGTCCGGCTCCTTCACCGCAGCCGAGATGGTCGGCAACGACATCAAGATGTTCGAGCCCGCCGGCAAGAAGCTGCTCATCGGCCAGTACGAGACCGTCGACAAGAGCCGTGCGCTTGGCATGATTGACGAGATCCGCGAGGCCATGCGCGCCTATGCCGCCGAGAAGGGTGCCGACGGCATCGTCCTGTGCATCACCGACATCATGGAGGAGGGCTCGCAGGTCCTGCTCGAGGGTGAGACCGAGGCCGCTCAGAAGGGCCTGGGCATCGCTGACGAGCACGACGGCGTCTGGATGCCGGGCGTCCTTTCCCGCAAGAAGCAGGTCGCTGCCCCCATTATGGCCGCCTGCTAGGTTTTGCAACCTGCTCACGACCGGACCGCGGACGCCCCGCGCTCCGGTCGTTTTTTGTGCACGGGACCGCGTCGCCTATTGGACAGGGGCGCTCGCACCGTTGAGCAAATAATGTTCAACCTGTGGTTCCGCTTTTCGGCCGCGCTTGCGCGTTTGTCGCGCAGGGTAGGCTAGATGCAAGCGTAATACGTTGGAGCGCGGCGCCGCCATTTGGGCGGGCCGTGCTTTTTTAAGACGGGAACCTTCCCGCGAAAGGAGCCGCCCATGGCAGCAACCGAGCAGCTGTTCAACACCCGTGAGCGCAAGCGTTTTGAGCGTCACGACATTTGGGAGCGCATTGCCGAGAACGGCACGATTTCCGCCGCCGTCATGGTGATTGCCGCCATCGCCGCCGTCATCTGCGCCAACACCGATGCCTACGAGGCCATTCATCACTTTTTGGAGACCCCGCTGTATGTGGGTCTGGGCAACCTTACGGCCGGTCTCACCGTTGAGCTTTTCGTCAACGACTTCCTCATGGCGATCTTCTTTTTGCTGGTGGGCATCGAGCTCAAGTATGAGATGACGGTTGGCGAGCTCAAAAACCCGCGTCAGGCCATGCTTCCCATGCTGGCAGCCGTGGGCGGCGTCGTCGTTCCCGCCTGCATCTACCTGATTTTTAACCATGCCGGCGCCCGCAACGGTTGGGCTATCCCCATGGCAACCGATATTGCCTTTGCGCTGGGCGTGCTGTCGCTTTTGGGCAACCGCGTGCCCAACGGCGTGCGCGTGTTCTTCTCGACGCTCGCCATCGCCGACGACCTCATCTCCATCGCCGCCATCGCCATCTTCTACGGTCAGAGCCCCAATCCGTTTTGGTTGGGCGCCGCCGCGCTTGTGACCTGCGCGCTCGTGTGGCTCAACAAGACGCAGCATTACCGCCTTGCCCCGTATTCGGTACTGGGTCTGCTGTTGTGGTTCTGCATGTTCAAGAGCGGCGTACATGCCACACTTGCCGGCGTCATCCTGGCCTTTACCATCCCGGCCAAGTGCGGCGTCAAACTCGATAGCCTCACCGATTGGTTGGGCGAGTGCCTGCCGCTGCTCGATGACCGCTACGACGACGAGGCGCACATCTTGGGCCAGCATGACTTTACCGTCTCGACCACCAAGGTTGAGCGCGTCATGCACCGCGTGACCCCGCCGCTCATCCGCATGGAGCGTCTGATCTCCACGCCGGTCAACTTTGTGATCCTGCCGATCTTTGCGTTCGTGAACGCACAGGTTCGCCTGGTGGGCGTGGACATGAGCACGCTGCTCACCGACCCGGTGACGCTCGGCGTGTACTTTGGCATGCTGCTGGGCAAGCCGATCGGTATCTTTGGCATGACGTTTGCCCTGGTTAAACTCAAGATTTCCGAGTTGCCGCACAATGTCAACTGGCACATGATCGCCGGTGTGGGCATTCTGGGCGGTATCGGCTTTACCATGTCGATCCTCATCAGCGGCCTCGCCTTCCCGACGGCCCAGTTTGAGGTCCTGGCTGCCAAGGCCGCTATTCTTGCCGGTTCGGTCACCGCTGCCGTGCTCGGCATGATCTACATGAGCGTGGTCTGCAAACACCCCGCGCCCAAGGACGAGTAAAAGCACATATAAGTTTGAAAACGCCGCCTGTGAACACCATCACAGGCGGCGTTTTAGTCATTGGGTAGTCATTGGGGACGTTCTTAAATGACTAGTCACCGGGGACAGTCTTGCGGAGTCGGTACTTGGGGACGTTCCTTTTGTGCCGGCAGTTTGGGAACGTCCCCAAGTGCCGGCAGTTTGGGACAGTCCTTTTCGGCTGCAAAGAGCGCGCCTAGTGACTACTCATTTAAGCCTGTCCCCAATGAGTGGTTCTATTCCACGGTGCCGTAGATGGCGCCCCAGCCGTGGGCGGCCAAGGCGGAGTTGAGCTGGTCACAAAGTGACTGGCGGTCGTAATAGCCGGGCGGTAGCAGGTTGACGATTTCCATGAGATCGGGCGCCAGGTCCAAGATTTCGGCCTGTACGATCAAATCGAGGCGGTCGATGGCGTGGCGGTCGTAAAACAGTCCGTCGACCAGGCGCTGCAGGTCGCCGAATTCCTCGGCCTGAAACGATCCGTACTCCATAGTGCCTCCTTGGGCGCCCCACGCCGGCATGCGCGGCGATTCGTAATTCATTGCGATGAACTTAATCTATCACGGCTTCATAACGTTGCGGCGGTGGCGGTCTATACTTAGACGAACTGCAACGTACCGCTTCGCGAAAGGTCGCACCCATGCAGACGATCTACCAGAAGATGGAAACCACCGAACTCGATGCCGCCATCGAGGCGCTCAAAGCCGAGGTCGCCGAGGTCAAGGCCAAGGGCCTGGCGCTTGACATGGCCCGCGGCAAGCCGTCGCCCGCCCAGGTGGACATCTCGCGCCCCATGCTCGATATCCTCAATGCCGACGCCGATCTGCACGACGGCAACGTCGATTGTTCCAACTACGGCTGCTTTGAGGGCATTCCCTCGGCACGCAAGCTGGCGGGGGAGTTTCTGGGCTGCCCCGCCGAGCAGACGCTTGTGCTGGGTTCGTCGAGCCTTTTGATCGAGCACGACATCGCCGGCATGTTCTGGCGCTGTGGCTCGTGCGGCAGCGAGCCCTGGGACGCCTACGAGGCCGCGCACGACGGCAAGAAGGTCAAGTTCCTGTGCCCCGTTCCCGGCTACGATCGCCACTTTGGCATCACCGCCGACTTGGGTATCGAGAACGTCCCCGTCGCGATGACCGACAACGGCCCCGACATGGACGAGGTCGAGCGCCTCGTTGCCGCCGACGATTCCATCAAGGGTATCTGGTGCGTGCCCAAGTATTCCAACCCCACGGGCATCACCTTTAGCGAGGACACCGTGCGCCGCCTGGTTGAGATGCCCACGGCCGCGCCCGATTTCCGCATCTTCTGGGACAACGCCTACTGCGTGCACGACCTGTACGACGAGACCGACGAGCTCGCAAACATCTTTGACCTCGCTCGCGCGGCGGGCACCGAGGATCGCGTGGTGGCCTTTGCCTCGACGTCCAAGATCACCTTCCCGGGCGCCGGCATCGGCTTTATCGGTGCGAGCCCCGCGGTTATCGCCGAGTTCTCCAAGCGCCTGAAGGCCGGCCTCATCAGCGCCGACAAGCTCAACCAGCTGCGTCACGTGCGCTTCCTTCCCACCATCGAGGCGGTCAAGGAGCACATGAAAAAGCACGCCGAGTTCCTGCGTCCGCGCTTTGAGGCCGTCGAGCGCAAACTCACCGAGGGCTTGGGCGACACGGGTTGCGCCACCTGGACGCATCCCCGCGGCGGCTACTTTGTGAGCTTCGATGGCCCCGAGGGCTCGGCCCAGAAGGTCGCCGCGCTTTGCGCCGACTTGGGCGTCAAGCTCACACCGGCCGGTGCTACCTGGCCCTATGGCAAGGACCCGCGCGACACCAACATCCGCATCGCGCCGAGCTATCCCACGGTCGAGGACCTGGAGGCTGCGCTCGATGTGCTGGTGCTGGCCGTTAAGCTTGTCGCTGCCGAGCTTGCGCGTGCCGAGCGCGCCTAACGCGCGGCTTCCCGTACTATCCGCACTTTCGATACGTAAAGGAGCGTATACATGGATTTGGGTATTTCCACCAACCCCACGCCAGAGCTCTACACCATTAAGGTCACCGGCGAGATTGATATTTCTAACGCCGATAGCCTGCGCAATGCCATCGACCTGGCGCTCGAGCAGCCCACTGAGGCCGTTGAGCTCGATTTTGCCCAGGTGAGCTACATCGATTCGACGGGCATTGGCGTGCTCGTGGGCGCCGCGCACCACGCGGTCGATCACGGCAAGCGCTTTGGCTGCACCAACGTGCAGCCCCCGGTGATGCGCGTGGTCCAGCTGCTGGGCGTCGACCAGGAGATTTCGATCACCGCTGCATAATCTTTGCCCCCAAAAGGGCGTGCCGTTTGGCATATGTTTGTGATGCGCTCGGACGTTTTGGCGTCCGGGCGCTATACTTGACCGAATGAATAGACGAGTTCCGGCCGAATGGCGCGGTGCGGGCTCGACTCACATCGAGCCTTGGAGGTATGTGTGTTTGGTATTGGAGAGGGTGAGCTCGCGATCATCGTGGTCTTCGGCTTTTTGCTGTTTGGCCCGGATAAGCTCCCACAGATGGGCCGCACGATCGGCCGTGCCATCCGTCAGTTCCGCGAGACGCAGGAAAAGATGACGGCCGTTGTTCAGTCCGAGATTATCGATCCGGTAAGCGAGGCCGCGTCGGCGCCGGTCAAGCCCAAGAAGGCCGCTGCGACCGACGACGATTCCGATGCGGACGAGGAAGCCGCCGAGACGGCTGCGCCAGCAAAGAAGGAGACCTTCGCCGAGCGCCGTGCCCGCCTTGCTGCCGAGAAGGCTGCAAGCGAGGGTGCCGCTGAGGGCGAGGCCGCTGCCGAGGAGGCCGAGAGTGCAGAGCCCGCCGCCGCTGTCGAGCCCGAGCCTGCTGCAGAGCCCGGGCCCGAGCCCGAGCCGGCAGAGCCCACGACGGCCGACCTCTACGCCCGTCGTCCCCGCAAGCGCAAAGCCGTCGCCGACCAGCTCGCTCGCGAGCTCGAGGCCGAGGACGACACTGCTGCCGCCGATGCCTCGAAGGGAGGCGATGAGTAATGCCTATCGGACCTGCGCGAATGCCGCTTTTCGATCACCTAGGAGAACTCCGTCGCCGCCTGACCATCGTGGTCGTGTCGGTGTTTGCCGCCGCTATCGTGCTGTATTTCGCCACGCCTGTAGTGCTCGACATCCTGGAAGATCCCATCCGCTCCTTTGTGCCGGACGGTAAGTTCTACATCACCACCACGCTCGGCGGCTTTGGTCTGCGCTTTTCGCTGGCCATCAAGATGGCCGTGGTCATGTGCACGCCTATGATTATCTGGCAGATTTTGGCGTTTTTCCTGCCGGCGCTTCGCCCCAACGAGCGCAAGTGGGTCGTGCCCACGGTGCTCGCCTCGACGGTGCTGTTCTTCCTGGGCGCCATTTTCTGCTATTTCATCATCATCCCTGCGGGCTTTGAGTGGCTCATCGGCGAGACCTCTGCCGTCGCTACGGCGCTGCCCGATCTGGAGAACTACGTTAACATGGAGCTGCTCTTTATGATCGGCTTT
>CAUCXP010000028.1 GCA_958446785.1 uncultured Collinsella sp.
AGAAAGCGCGACCTTGCCGTAGCCGCACATATCGTTGATCAGCAGCAGCTGAGTGTTCTTCATGAGGGTCTCCCTTGTTTCGGGTGCGGCGCGGCAGCGCCACAGTGCGACTAAGTGTAGCGCAGCGCAATCTAAGTCTTATCCTCGGATGTAAGACCAAGTTTGGACGCTATTTTGTTCTTAGATTTTTTCTGACGCCTCTAATTCCAGAAGCTTGGCCTTAGAAGTCTTTTCGCATGGGGCAAAGCCGCCTGTCCCCCCGCACCAAAACTAAATCAATTCGGTACCTTGACAATCAGTTAGGTACCTCTAGAATCACTTAGGTACAGAACAATCCCTCTGTTTAACTAAAGAAAGGAGCATTGCAGCGACATGTGTGTTGAAGCACTCGTCTATCCGCACGAGCCCGGCGGCGACCCGTCACAGCCGGCGGATGCAACCGAAGCGGTTAGCTCAGAAGACAAGCTTGCCAAGCGCATCCTCAATGGCCTGGGCTTTTGCGGCCATTACATGCATTTTCATGGCGGAGGCGTGTCCGGCAAGGCGCCCATCATCTGCCTGCTGGCCAAGCAACCCGGCGGCGAGATGTCGCAGCAGGAGCTCGGCATGCACTTTGACCTCAAGCCGGGATCGCTTTCCGAGATCCTGTCCAAGCTCGAGCTCAACGGCCTCATCGAGCGCAGCCGTAACCCCAAGGATCGACGGCAACTCACCATTCGCCTGACCGAAACCGGCCGGGAAAACGCCCGCATCGACCAGGCGGCCCGCATTCGCTTTAGAGAGCAGGCCTTTAGTGCCCTCACCCACGACGAGCGCGAGCAGCTCGCCGAAATGCTCGAGAAAATCCGTGTAACCTGGGAGGAACTGGATGATTAAAACCCTCATGGGCAGCATCCGCGACTATATGAAAGTCACCGTTGCCACGCCGTTGCTCGTGCTTGGCGAGGTGCTCTGCGAGATGCTGATTCCATTCATCACCGCCAACCTGATCGACGCTATCAAAGACGGCGCCACCGTAGCCGAGATGCTTCCCACCGCAGGCTTTTTGGTGCTCATCGCGCTGACGTCGCTTGCTTTTGGCGCCGCGGCCGGCGTCACCTGCAGCCATGCGAGCTGCGGGTTCGCCAAGAACCTGCGTCACGACCTGTTCTACAAGATCCAGACGTTCAGCTTTGCCAACATCGATGAGTTCTCGAGTTCCTCACTCGTCACGCGTCTGACCACCGACATCAACAACGTTCAGCAGGCCTTTATGATGATCATCCGTATCGCCGTGCGCGCGCCGCTGGTCTTGATCTTCGCCTTTACCATGGCATTTATCATGGGCGGCAGCGTCGCCATGGTCTACCTGGTCATCATTCCGCTGCTGGGCTTTGGACTGTTCTTTATCATCTTTAAGGTGCGCCCCATCTTCTCGCGCGTGTTCCACAAGTACGATGCCCTTAACGAGTCCGTCGAGGAAAACGTCACCGGCATGCGCGTGGTCAAGAGCTATGTGCGCGAAGACTTTGAGAAGGAGAAGTTCGCGACCGCCGCGCGCGACGTCCAGATGGACTTCACCCGCGCCGAGAAGCTGCTCGCCTTTAACAACCCCATGATGAACATCTGCGTCAACGGCGCGTTTGTCGTCATCATCTACCTGGGCTCCAAGCTCATCATCACGAGCCAGGGCACGCTGTTCGACGTGGGCCAGCTCTCCTCGACCTTTACCTATGGTTTCCAGATTCTCATGAGCCTGATGCAGCTGTCGATGATCTTTGTCATGGTGACCATGGCCGACGAATCGGCACACCGCATTGCCGAGGTGCTGGCCGCCGAGCCCACGATCGCCGATCCCGCCGAGCCCGTGCTCGAGGTTGCCGACGGTTCCATCGACTTTGACCACGTGAGCTTTAAGTATTCCAAGCATGCGAAGCGCCAGGCGCTCGACGATATCGACCTGCACATTACGAGCGGCGAGACCATCGGCATCATCGGCGGCACCGGCTCGGCCAAGTCCACGCTCGTTAACCTCATCGCCCGCCTGTACGACACCACCGAAGGCGCTGTGCGCGTGGGCGGCGTGGACGTGCGCGACTACGACCTGGACGCGCTGCGTCACCAGGTCGCCATGGTGCTGCAGAAAAACGTGCTGTTTAGCGGCACCGTCGCCGAGAACCTGCGTTGGGGCGACCCGAACGCCACCGACGAGGAAGTCCGCGAGGCAGCGCATCTGGCCTGCGCCGACGAGTTTGTCGACGGTTTCCCCAAGGGCTACGACACCTGGATCGAACAGGGCGGCTCTAATGTTTCGGGCGGTCAGAAGCAGCGCCTGTGCATTGCACGCGCCCTGCTGCGTCGCCCCAAGATCTTGATCCTGGACGACTCCACCAGCGCCGTCGACACCAAGACCGACGCCAAGATCCGCGCAGGGCTGGCAAGCTATCTGCCCAACACGACCAAGCTCATCATCGCCCAGCGCATCAGCTCCGTGCAGGACGCAGACCGCATCATCGTCATGGAGGGCGGCCGCATCGCGCAGATCGGCAACCATGACGAGCTGCTTAAGACAAGCGAGATCTACCGCGAGACCTTTACCTCGCAAAACAAGATGAGCGCCGAGGGCGAAGGGGCCATCGAGGCCGACACCGAGGCATCCGCAAC
The DNA here is from genome assembly GCA_958446785.1 of uncultured Collinsella sp. Classification (GTDB taxonomy): domain Bacteria; phylum Actinomycetota; class Coriobacteriia; order Coriobacteriales; family Coriobacteriaceae; genus Collinsella. The sequence goes on from CAUCXP010000028.1 coordinate 2,644, forward strand.
GCAAGCTCAAACTCAGGAAGGAGGCGAGGCACATGAGTAAGGCAACGACCGCCGAGCGCGCGCTCAACCGCAAGGGCGGCACCATGTCGCGCCTCATCAAGACGCTCTTTGGCTTCTATCCCGTGCTTTTGCCCCTTGTCGTCGCCGGCGTGGTGCTCTGCGCCATCATCAACTCCATCGGCGCGACCTTCCTGCAGAGCGCCCTGCAGATTATTAGCGAATCGTGGCAGTCGGGCGATTGGGAAGCCGCACAGCCCAAGATTCTGCAGCTCGTGACCACCCTCGCCTGCATCTACGGCGTCGGTGTCCTGTCCTCGCTCTTCTGGAACCGCGCCATGGCTATCGTCACGCAGGGCTCGCTGGAGAAGCTGCGCGAGATGATGTTCAACCGCATGCAGGACCTGCCGATCTGCTACTTCGACACGCACCAGCGCGGCGATATCATGAGCCACTACACCAACGACATCGACACACTGCGTCAGATGATCAGTCAGTCGCTGCCCAACCTGCTCATGACGATCATCATCATCGTCACGGTGTTCTTTATCATGCTGTACTACAGCGTGTGGATGTGCCTGGTCATCATCGCCGGCGTCGCCTTTATGACCTTTATGACCAAGCTGCTCGGCTCCAACTCCGCGCGTTTCTTCATTGCACAGCAGACCGAACTCGGCGTGGTCGAGGGCCATATCGAGGAAGTCATGAACGGCCAGAAAGTCGTCAAGGCGTTCTGCCACGAGTCTGCCGCCGAGGCTGATTTTGACGAGCGCAACGAAAAGCTCTTCGAGGTCTCACAGAAGGCCAACATGTACGCCAACATCCTCATGCCCATCCTTATGAACCTGGGCAACTTGCTCTACGTGCTGGTGGCCCTTGCCGGCGGCATTTTCCTGGCGCTGGGCGTGCCCAACCTGAGCATCTCGGGCATGGCGCTGTCCATCGCCGTCGTGGTGCCGTTCCTTAACATGACCAAGCAGTTCTGCGGACAGATCGGCCAGATCTCGCAGCAGATCAACGCCGTGGTCATGGGTCTGGCCGGCGCCGACCGCATCTTTGAGCTCATCGATGAGGAGCCCGAGGCCGACGAAGGCTACGTGACGCTCGTCAACGCGCAGGTAAACCCCGAGACCTGGGAGCTCGAGGAGGCCGACCACCATACTGGCATGTGGGCATGGAAGCATCCGCACCGTGCAACCGGCGAGATCGAGTACGTACCGCTGCGCGGCGACCTGGTCATGGACAACGTCGACTTTGGCTACACGCCCGACCACGAGGTGCTGCACGGCGTGTCCGTGTTTGCCAAGCCGGGCCAGAAGGTCGCGTTTGTCGGTGCCACCGGTGCCGGCAAGACGACCATCACCAACCTCATCAACCGCTTCTATGACATCGCCGACGGCAAGATCCGCTACGACGGCATCAACGTCAACAAGATCCGCAAGGCCGACCTGCGCCGAAGCCTGGGCGTCGTGCTGCAGGACGTGAACCTGTTCACCGGCACCGTGATGGATAACATCCGCTACGGCAACCTGGATGCGACCGACGAGGAGTGCATCGCGGCGGCCAAGCTCGCGGGCGCGGACGACTTTATCACCCGCCTGCCCGACGGCTACGACACGATGCTCACCGGCAACGGCGCACAGCTGTCGCAGGGTCAGCGCCAGCTGATCTCGATCGCACGCGCTGCCGTCGCCGATCCGCCGGCGATGATTCTGGACGAGGCCACGTCGAGCATCGACACCCGCACCGAGGCCATCGTGCAGGCAGGCATGGACAAGCTCATGGAGGGCCGCACGACGTTTGTCATCGCGCACCGCTTGTCCACCGTGCGCAATTCCGACGCGATCATCTGCCTGGACCACGGCCGCATCATCGAGCGCGGCAACCACGACGAGCTGATCGCCAAGCGCGGATATTACTATCAGCTCTATACCGGAGCGTTTGAGCTGGAGTAGGACCGGTTACTGACGGAGGGTGCCCCGGGGGCGGCGGGGTATTTCCTCCGTGCTCAAACATTCTCGCTGCGCTGCGAAACTGCGCGCGGAGGAAATACCCCGCCGCCCCCGGGGCACCCTCCTACGCGCAATCAGCCCGTCATTTAGAACGGAATAAAAGTTTGCGAGGCCCTGGCCATTTGGCCAGGGCCTCGTTTTGTAAGGATGATTTTTCTGGGACGGGGATTAAATAATCATTCGGTACACAATGATTATTTAATCCCCGTCCCAGAAAAATCATCCTCGAAGTAACTAAAAGAGCCCCGTCCCAGGTGAGCTAGGTGAGAAGCTGGGCCATGGCGTTGACGAATTTTTGGACTTGGAGGGTGGGCTCGAGCGGGTAGTGCAGAAAGACTGGCACCTCGCGACCACATAGGAACGGCACGCCCACAAAGGCCGGGTGTACCCCCGACCATGCGCCGCAGGTGAGCACCGCGTCGCCCTTTTCCTCGGCTTCGTTAAAGAGCGCAAAGTCGAAGCTATCCACATCGATCACGTCCACGCCACCGTCGGCCAAAAGATCGATACGCAGGCTGTCCATGGCGTCGTTGCCGTGACGGAGCGCGCGCAGGCGCATGCCCTCCAGGTCGGCAACCGTGATGCGCGTCTTGCGCGCAAGCGGGCTCGTGCGCGGCACATCAATATAAAACGGTACGTTGACGATAAGGAGCTTTTGGCAGGCGTCGCCCCAGCGCGGGGTCGAAAAACTCGACTGCACTACATCCACTTCGCGACCAAGACTGCGCATGACGGTCTCGCGCTCATCGTAGAGGTCACTCACCGGCACAATCTCAAATCGCAGCGACGGTTCCAGATCGTGGATGCCCGACCACATCGACAGCGTTTGGCGCCCCGGGCACATCATCGACACGCCCAGACGCACGGCGCAACGCATCCTCGGACTGACGCATGATCGAGCGCGCATCGTCTACCAGCAGCGCACCCGCCGGCGTCACCTTAACGCCCGAATGCGAGCGCTCGAACAACGTGATGCCAAACTCGGCCTCGAACCCCGACACCTGTTTGACGAGAGCCGGGGTCGACACACGTAGTTTTGCCGCCGCGCGCGAGAAGCTTCCCAGCTCCGCGGCGGCCGATATGGCCTCAAGTCGTCGATCGTACACGTCAATCTCCCGTTTTCGCGCCCGTGGCCACATGGTGCCACAGGAGGTTGTTTTCGCAGGTCATGCGCTCAATTGAGAATAAACTGCATCGCACAGTGTAAACCTATGGTTAACGCCATTCTAACAAATATGCAATTCACCTGCGCAAATGCAAAGCATACGATAACCAGCGAAAACCACGTGGGTCGATTAATGGGAGCGACCCACCGGGAGGCACAAGAAGGGAAGTTCCTATGAGCAATTGGCTTAAGCTCGAGGGCGATGTCTGCGCCGTGACCGGCGCGCTCGGCGGTATGGGCGTCGAGATTTGCCGCGAGTTCGCCCGCAACGGCGCCAACGTCGTCTTGCTCGACCTAGACGAGGAGAAGGTCAAGGCAGCAGCCGCCGACCTCGCCGCCGAGTTTGGTATCCACGCCGAGGGCTACAAGATGAACGCCACCGACGAGGCCGAGGTTCAGGCTGCCGTCGACGCCACCATCGCCAACTTCGGCCGCGTCGACGTTCTCGTCAACACCGCCGGCATCCTGCGCTTCGCCGCCATGGAGGACCTGCCGCTAAGCGACTGGGAGCAGGTGCTCAACGTCAACCTCACCGGCTACTTCATCACCTCGCAGCGCTTTGGTCGCGAGATGATCAAGGCCGGCCAGGGCCGCCTAGTGCACATCTCGACCGTTGCCAGCCACTCCCCCGAGACGTTCTCGGGCGTGTACAGCTCCACCAAGGCGGGCGTCAACATGATGTCCAAGATGCTCGCCGCCGAGTGGGGCCCCTACGGCGTCCGCTCCAACTGCGTCGAGCCCTGCTTTGTCAAGACACCCATGTCGGCAAGCTTTTACGCCGATCCCGAGGTCGAGAAGAGCCGCAGCCGCCTCATCGCCACGCGCCGCATCGGCGAGGTCAGCGATATCGCCAACGCCGTCATGTTCCTGGCGTCCAAGCGCTCGGACTTTACCACCGGCGACGCCATCAAGGTCGATGGCGGTTTCTCCAATATGATGGGCGACCTCACCGCCAAGCCTGGCGGCCGCCGAGCCTTTGCCGACAACTATCTTAAGAACAAGGGTGTCGAGCTTTGGTCCGACGAGTCCGGCGTCGCAAAGCCGACCGACCAGTAAACCAGCCTGACAGGGAGGCCCCGCGGACGTACCCGCCCCTCCCCCGCATCGATTAGAAAGAGTCCAATGGCTTCCACCAACTCCAACAAGGGTCGCGCCGCCGTGCTTTCCGCCGCGTGCGTCACCATGTTCTTCATCAGCTCCATCGCGCTGTATTCCGTCGTGAGCAAGAACCTGCTCGCCGTCTACCCCGAGTGGTCGAGCGCCCTCACCTGGGCTTTCCCGGTCTTTCAGACCATCATGGCCGTGACGGGCATTTTCGCCGGCCGCATCTCCGATAAGATCGGCCCCCGCAACGTCGTGATCGCCGCCGCCGTGTGCTACGGCCTGGGCTGGTTCATGTCCGGCACCGTCACCGAGCCGTGGCAGTTCTACCTGTGGTTCTCGCTCGTCGCCGCCATCGGCAACGGCCTGGGCTACAACCCGGCGCTCACCACCGGTCAAAAATGGTTCATCGACAAGAAGGGCCTCGCCTCCGGCATCACCCTGGCCGCTTCGACCGCCGGCCCCGCCGTGCTGTCCCCGGTGCTCGCCTCGCTGCTCATCCCGAGCCTCGGCATCTTTGGCGCCCTCAAGGCACTCGGCGTCATCTTCTTTGTGATGATCGCCGCCTCCGCTCTGTTCCTGAAGGCCCCCGAGGCCGGCTGGCTGCCCGAGGGCTTCGAGGCCCCCAAGGGCGGAGCACATGCCGGCACCTTCGGCGACCTCACCCCGGGCGAGATGGTCAAGACCCCGCGCTTTTGGGTCCTCATCGTCACCTTCGCCTTTGCCGCCACCGCGGGCACCCTGCTCGTGGGCAAGGTTGCCTCCATCGCCGCCGTCCAGCTCTTCGCCGACCCCACGTGCGCCGCAGCTGTCGCCCTCGGCGGTGTAGTGGTCTCCGTCAACACCTGCGCCAACCTGGTCGGCCGTCTGTCCTTTGGCCAGATCATCGACAAGCTCGGCGCCTATAAGTCGCTGCTCATCAGCCTTGTCGTCACCATCGTCGCGCTCGTCATCATGTCGATGAGCTTTACGCAGAGCATGTTCTTTGTGGCACTCGCCCTGCTCGGCTTTAGCTTTGGCGCTCTGCTCGTCATCTACCCGCCGCTCACCGGTGGCGCCTTTGGCACCAGCAACATCGGCGTCAACTACGGCATCATGTTCTTGGGCTACGCTGCTTCTACCTGGATCAGCCAGCCCATCACCGCCGTGCTGTATCACGCCGAGGCCGGCAGCGCTGCCTACCAGCAGTCCTTCTACGGCGCCATCGTGATCGCCGCCATCGCCGTCGTGCTCACCGTCTACATGATGGTCTCCGACAGCAAGAAGAAGTCCGCTTAGTTGTACCGATGTGACAAAGGGACAGTCCCTTTGTCACATTCGGCAGCCACCAATTATTAAGGAGTCGAAATGTCTGAGCTCAACCCCGTCCGCATTGCCGTCATCGGCGCCGGCGCCATGGGCCGCAACCACATCCGCTTTGTCACCGAGGAGCCCGAGGCCGAGCTCGTCGCTATCGCCGACGCCTTTGAGGGCGCCCGCGCCACGGCCGAGGCCGCCGGCGTGCCGTTCTTTACCGATCCCGCCCAGATGATGGACGAGGTCAAGCCCGAGGCCGTCATCATCGCCACCCCCAACGACCTGCACCTGGGCGTTGCCCGCGAGGCCATCAAGCGCAACATCGTGCCGCTGGTAGAAAAGCCGATCTCCAACGATCTTGAGGATGCCCAGGCCTTCGCCGCCGAGGCCGAGACCGCCGGTGTGCCCGTGCTCGTGGGTCAGCACCGTCGCCACAACCCCTTCGTCAACAAGGCCAAGGAGATCATCGAGTCCGGCGAGCTAGGCAAGCTCACCGTGTCGAGCTTCCACTACATGATCTATAAGAACGACGAGTACTTCGATGTCGAGTGGCGCCGCAAGAAGGGTGCCGGCCCGATCCTGGTCAACCTGGTGCACGACGTCGACCTGCTCCGCTACCTGCTGGGCGAGCCCGTCGCCGTCCAGGGCATGCAGTCCAGCGCCGCCCGCGGTTTTGAGACCGAGGACTCCGCCGTGGTCAACGTTCGCTTTGCCGACGGAGCGCTCGCGAGCATGACCATCTCCGACGCCACCGCCAGCCCCTGGAACTGGGAGGCGACCGCCCGCGAGGATCCGCAGTACCGCCCCTTCGACGCCGACGCCTACTTCATCGGCGGCACCAAAGGCGCCCTGTCGCTGCCCCGCCTGCACCAGTTCTCTTACGACGGCGCCTCCAACTGGCACAAGCCGCTGCAGATGGAGATTCCGGCCGTCGACCCGGCACTGCCGCACAAGATGCAGCTCAAGCACTTTGTGAAGGTTGTCCGCCGCGAGGTCGAACCCGTCGTGACCCCCGCCGACAACGTCAAGACGCTCACGCTGCTTAACGCCATCAAGGAGGCCGCCGAGACCGGTCAGCTCGTCGAGCTGTAATGCCTTAAGAGCGGCCGCGGCAGAAACCCCATGCCGAGTCCCTCGGTCCGCCACCAACAAGCCCCTCTTCTTTGCCCCGCGAGCAGCCTCCTGCCCGCGGGGCATTTTTGATACGGCGCTCCGTCTGCTAGACCGGTGCTTGGTTGATGGGGCCCCGTCCCAAAAAGACTGCTTTGGTGGAGCGGCGGGTGGTATCCTTGGTAGCTCTGTGCTGCAAACGCACCTTAAACGCAAGGAGTCCCATGGATCTTATCGCCCAGCTCGCCCGCGAGCTCAACCTTAAGGCCGCCAACATCGAGGCGGCCGTCAAGCTCATCGACGAGGGCAACACCATCCCCTTTATCTCGCGCTACCGCAAGGAAGCAACGGGCGGCATGGACGACGTCGCCCTGCGCGCACTCGACGAGCGCCTGTCTTACCTGCGCAATCTTGAACAGCGCAAAGAGGACGTAATCCTGCTCATCGACGCCCAGGGCAAGCTCACGCCCGAGCTCGAGGCGCAGATTCGCGAGGCCACGCAGCTCCAGCGTGTCGAGGACCTCTATAAGCCCTACCGCAAAAAGCGCATGACCCGCGCGCAGAAGGCACGCGAGGCCGGCCTGGAGCCGCTCGCCAACATGATCATCATGCAGGCCTCGGCCAAGGGCAGCGCGCTCGACGCCGCCGCGGACTACGTCAACGAGGAGGCCGGCTTCGACACGCCCGAAAAGGCGCTCGCCGGCGCCGCCGACATCGTGGCCGAGACGGTGGCCGAAGATCCCGAGAACGTCGCCGACCTGCGCGCCTTTACGCAAAACACCGCCGACATCGTCGTCGAGGCCACCGACCCCGCCGAGAAGACCCCCTACGAGCCGTACTACAGCTATGATGAGCCGCTGCGCCGTATACCCAACCACCGCGTGCTGGCTATCGACCGCGGTGAGCGCGAGGGCAAGCTCCGCGTGCGCGTGAACGTTGACGGCGCTGCCGCTACGGCACGCCTCGGCAGCCGCTGGCCCCGTCGCCAGGGCGTGTTTGCTCCCGTCTTTGACGCCGCCATCGCCGATGGCTACAAGCGCCTCATGGCCCCCTCGCTGGAGCGCGAGGCCCGCGCCAAACTCACCGTTCGTGCGCAGACCGAGGCCATCAACGTCTTTGCCAAGAATCTCGAGGGCTTGCTCTCGGCACGCCCCGTGCGCGGCGCCCGCGTGCTCGCTCTCGACCCGGGCTACCGCACCGGCTGCAAGGTCGCCGTCATGGACGAGACCGGCAAGCTACTCGACCACGGCGTGGTCTATCCCACCAAGCCGCGCCACGACGTCGCCGGCACCAAGCGCGAGCTCGCCCGCCTCGTCAAGAAGGACGGCGTCAACACCATCGTCATCGGCAACGGCACCGCCAGCCGCGAGACCGAGGAAGTCGTCTCGGAGTTTATTGCCGAGCAGGCACCCAGCCTTCGCTACACCATCGTCAACGAGGCCGGCGCGTCGGTGTACTCCGCCTCCGAGCTCGCCAGCCAGGAATATCCCGACCTGGACGTCACCGTACGTGGCGCCATGAGCCTGGGCCGCCGTCTGCAAGACCCGCTGGCAGAGCTCGTCAAGATTCCGCCCCAGTCCATCGGCGTTGGCCAGTACCAGCACGACCTTGACCAGGCCGAGCTTTCGCGCACCTTGGGCCACGTGGTGGAAGACGTCGTCAACCGTGTGGGCGTCGACGTCAACACCGCGAGCGCAAGCCTGCTGGGCTACGTGTCGGGCATTACGCCGAGCGTAGCCAAAAACATCGTGGCCTACCGCGAGGAAAACGGGGCCTTTACCGATCGCCGCCAGCTCAAGAAGGTCCCCAAGCTGGGACCCAAGGCATACCTCAACGCCGCGGGCTTCCTGCGCATCAGCGGCGGCAAGAACCCGCTCGACGCGACAAGCGTCCACCCCGAGAGCTACGAGGTGGCCACGGCCGTCCTGGAGCGCGCCGGCGTTGCGGCAAGCGAGCTCAGCCGCGGCGGCGTGCCCGATATCGAGCGCCGCCTGGGCAGCATCTCGGCGCTGGCAAGCGACCTGGACTGCGGCACCCTCACGCTCATCGACATCGTCAACGAGCTCAAGAAGCCCGGTCGCGACCCGCGCGACGACGCGCCCGAGGTAGTCTTTAGCCGCTCGGCGCTTTCGATCGACGACCTGGAGCCCGGCATGGAACTCAAGGGCACGGTGCGCAACGTTGTGGACTTTGGCGCCTTCGTCGACGTGGGCGTGCACCAGGACGGCCTCGTGCACATCTCCAAGCTCGCCAACCGCTTCGTCAAGCACCCGAGCGACGTGGTGCGCGTCGGCGACACGGTGAAGGTATGGGTAGAAAAGGTCGATCGCGACCGCAAAAAGATCTCCCTCACCATGGTGCGGGGCAAATAAGCCGCTGCAGGCGCTCGGCGGGCCCCATTCCGCCGAGCGCCTCTCCTTCTAAAACGATTTGGCGATATCCCGAAGTGCGAGACGCCGTTTCCGCTAATCATCACCGGTAGCGCGCAGAGATGTGGTGTAAGAGGCGGGGAATGCCCCGCCTCCGCCCT
>CAUCXP010000029.1 GCA_958446785.1 uncultured Collinsella sp.
CGGCCGTCCTTGGCCGAGCCGCCTGCCGAGTCGCCCTCTACGATAAAGAGCTCAGTCAACTCGGCATCGCGCACCGAACAGTCGGCGAGCTTGCCGGGCAGCGACGCCGTCTCGAGCAGGCTCTTGCGGCGGGTCGCCTCGCGCGCCTTGCGGGCGGCGTTGCGCGCCTTGCAGGCCTGCTGGGCTTTCTTGACGATCTCGCGAGCGGGCTTGGGATGCTCCTCGAGGTAATCGGCAAGCCCGTCGGTCACGATCTTGAGCGTCAGCGCGCGCATATAGGAGCTGCCGAGCTTGGCCTTGGTCTGGCCCTCAAACTGCGGATCGGGCAGTTTGACCGAGATAACGGCCGATAGGCCCTCGCGCACATCGTCGCCGGTCAGGTTGGCGTCTTTTTCCTTGAGCAGATTCTGCTTGCGAGCGTAATCGTTAATCACGCGGGTGAGTGCGGTGCGGAAGCCCTCGAGGTGCATGCCGCCCTCGGGGGTATAGATGTCGTTGGCAAACGACATGACGTTCTCGCCGTAGCCGCTATTCCACTGCAAGGACACCTCGACCTCGCCCATCTTGGTCACGGGCGCATCCGGATCCGATTTGCCCTCAATATAGATGGGCTCCTTAAAGGTCTCGGGGACATCCTTGCCCTCGTTGAGGAACTTGACGAAGTCGATGATGCCGCCGGCATAGCAAAACTCCTCCACATGGGGAGTCGCCTCGCGCTCGTCGGTCAGCACGATCTTGAGGTTCTTGTTGAGGAATGCCGTCTCCTGCAGACGGTTGTGCAGCGTGTCGAAATCGTAGATGCAGGTCTCGAAGATCTCGTCGTCGGGCCAGAAGCTGACAGTGGTGCCCGTCGTCTCCGAAGTGCCCACGACCTCCATCTTCTTGACGGTCTTGCCGCGCGAGAACTCCATCTCGTAGATGTTGCCATCGCGGCATACCTGCACGACCACACGCTTGGACAGGGCGTTGACAACGGAGATGCCCACGCCGTGCAGTCCGCCCGAGACCTTGTAGGCCGAGTTATCGAACTTACCGCCGGCGTGCAGGATCGTCATGACGACCTCGAGCGTCGGGATCTTTTTGATAGGATGCTCGTCGACGGGGATGCCGCGCCCGTTGTCGACGACCGTGATGGAGTTGTCGGCGTGGACCGTCACCTGAATCTCGGTGCAGAAACCGGCCATGGCCTCGTCGACGGAGTTGTCAACGATCTCCCACACCAGGTGATGAAGACCGCTGGCGCTCGTCGAGCCAATGTACATGCCCGGGCGCTTACGAACGGCCTCGAGACCTTCGAGAATCTTAATCTCGCCGCCATCGTAATCGTTTTCGTTTGCCACACGTCCTCCTTCAGTTAAGAAAATGTGTACAGCCTTACTAGTTTATCGTAAAAAAATACCCTCGGGGACGAGGGTATTTGGCTCTACAAGGCCACCAGATGCGATTTAAGGCTCTTTTTTGCTCTGCACGCCCTTGGCCCACTCGGCACTGGCTCTCATGGCGTTCTCGAGGGCCTCGCGCAGTTTTTGGTCCTCGATGGGTGCCACTTGGTGCTCGATCTCGGCACGCTCGGCATCGCTGAGGTCGGCATGCGGAGCCGGCGGACGCTCGGCCACGGCCGGGCGCAGGCGCTCTTTTGCAGCGGGCGGTGTGTGGCCGGGGGCGGTCGTCTTGAACACCAGGCCGTCGACGTGCGCGCCGGCGCGCTCCATGCGCGCGCGGATAATCTCGCGCAAAAGCGTCATCTCCTGCGTCCATGAGGGCGAATCGAGGTACACCAGCAGTTCGTTGGACTCGGGCAGGTAGCGCAGCCCCGTCACATGGCGTCCCTCGCGCGTGCCCGAGCACACTGCATTCCAGGCGTGATAGACCGCACGAGACTCCTCCGCAGCCTCCATTTGCGCGCGGCGCTCAGGTGTCGCGGCCGCCAGGATGCGCTGACGTTCGGCATCCAAAAAGCCGCCAAAGGCAACCATTCCGTTCTCGCGCTCGTAATTAGCACGTCTCACCCATGCTCACCACCTTGGCTCGATCAAGCAGGTCATCGGTAAAATACCCCAGATTGGTGGTGGTTATGACCGTCTGGATATCATCGCCGATCAGCTGCAGAAAAGCGCCTCGGCGCCCGGCGTCGAGCTCGCTCATCACGTCGTCCAAGAGCAGCAGCGGCGCGGTGCCCAGGATATCGCGCGCCACTGCCACCTCTGCCACCTTCCAGGCAAGCACCAGCGTTCGCTGCTGGCCCTGGCTGGCAAATGAACGAGCCGATCGACCCGCGACGGAAAACTCAATCTCGTCGCGATGCGGACCGACGAGCGTCACGCCGCGGCGGATCTCCTCGTCGGCGCGCTCATCGAGCGCCGAGAGCATGTGCTCATACGCCCAGCCCCTGAGCTCGTCGCGATCCTCGGTGCGAGGCAGGTCGCCAAGCGTGGACACATAGGACACACCGGCGGGCTCGCCGGATGCCACGCGGCCATAGGCGTCGCGCACATGGCCCGACAGCCGGTCGAGCAGGGCCAGACGATGCACGAGCAAGGCCGAACCGGCGCGGGCGATAGATTCGTTCCAGGCGCCGAGCATCTCGCGGCAGCACCAGGTCTCCTTGAGCAGGGCATTGCGCTGGGTCACGCAGCGCCCGTAGGCACTAGCCAGATCGGCATAGCGCGCACTCAGCTGAACGCCAAAGTCATCAAGCGCAGTGCGGCGCACGCTGGCACCCCGCTTGACCATATCCAGGTGGTCGGGGCAAAACAGCACGCTCGGCAGAACCCCGCGCACACCGGCGGCAGAGCATCTCTTGCCGTTGCGACTAAACGAGCGCTTACCGTCCTCCGCGCTCAATCCCATATCAAGCACGCGGCCGTCGCCCTCGAGCCTCAGCTCGATCTTGCACGAGCCCACGCCGTCATGGACGAGCTCGGCTGCGGTCGAATGCCTAAACGAGGCGCCGCTCGTCAGCAGCTGCAGCGCCTCTATGAGATTGGTCTTTCCCGCCGCGTTGGGTCCCGCAAGTATCGTCACGCCCTCGTCCAGGGCAAGGCGATAACTATCGAAGCTGCGGTAGTGCGCGACGGAAAGATCGCGGGCGAACATGGCCATGGCGCAGCGCTAGATGCGGACCGGCATGACCAGGTACAGGTAGTTGATCTTGTCGTAGGACTTGAAGATGCCCGCCTGCGAGTAGCTCTTGAGCTCCAGCGTGATCTCCTTCTCCTTGGACAGGGCATTGAGACAGCCGAAGATGTAGTGGTAGTTAAAGGCGATGGTACCCGACTCGCCCTCGGCCTCGACATCGATCGTCTCCTGCGCAAGGTCCTGGTCATTGGAAATGGAGGACAGGCCCATCTGCCCGTTCTCGACATCGATCTCGAACTTGACGGCGGGGTTGGCGCTCGCGATAACGGCCACGCGCTTGAGGGCGGCGTTAAAGGCGGCGACGTCGATCTTGACGCTCGTCACGCACGAATCGGGGATGAGCTGCTTGTAGTTGGGGTATACGCCCTCGATACGACGCGACACGTAGGTGGTGTTGCCGGCCTCGAAGACGACCTGGGTGTCGGTAGCCCCGATCATGATGGTCGCCTGGCTGGCCATGATGTTCAGCGCGTCGTTAAAGGCGTCAGCCGGAACGTTGAGCTCAAAGGAGCCCTCGAGGGTCGAGGTCTCGACCTGCGTATCGCACACGGCCAAGCGAAAGGAATCGGTCGCTACCAGGCGTACGGTGTTGTTCTCGACCTTCATGTGCACGCCGCCCAGGATGGGGCGAGCCTTGTCGGTCGAGGTGACGCGCCACACGCGGCCGACCATTTCGGACAAGACATCGGTCGGCAGCTCCACGGCACTCTCGATGGCATAGGCCGGAAACTCGGGGAAGTCATTGGCATCGAGCGTGTTCAGGCGGAAAGAGCTCTTCTCGCAACCAATCAGCACCTGGCGCTCGGACAGTTCAAAGGTGACCGGGGCATCGGGGAGGGTCTTGGTGATATTGGAGAGCATCTTACAGGGGATAACCATCTCGCCCTCTTCTTCGACATGCGCCGCGATGCGATGACGGATCGAGATAGTGTAGTTAGAGGTCTGGAATTCCAAGATGCCGTCTTGGGCCTTAACGAGCACGCCCGACAGGATGGGGAGGGTGGATGCCGAAGCGACACCTTTCATAACGACGCCGATGGCTTGTGTAAGCGAGCTCTGGCTGACGGTGAACTTCATCTTTTAATACCTTTCTATAGATATAAATATCTTAATAATAGTAATAGCACTGACGAAACTGTTGATTACTCCCAAAGACGCAGGTCAGACCCAGAAAGAGAATCGACAGCAACCTGTGTGCAACAGGGGTGGTTTTCCACGTTCAAAACCTGCGCAAAACTTTTCATCACCGCGGGTTGGGTTTTAGACACCTTATGCCCGTGGTTTCGACAAGTTTTCAACAGGTGTCTCTATTTCCCTACGAGCGCAGTGTAATTTTATCGCGCAGCGACTTGAGGTCTTCGGTGACGGCGCGGTCTTCCTGAATCATCTTCTGGACCTTTTTGTAGCTCGTACTGACGGTCGAGTGGTTGCGGTTGCCAAATTCGGCGCCCACCGCCGTGGTCGTCATCTCGCACATCTCGATGGCTAGGTAGATAGCGATATGGCGTGCTTTGGCGATATTGGCGTTGCGACGCGGGCCGATGAGCTCCTCGTGCGTCACGCCGTACTGCTCTTCGATGACGGACTGAACCGTCTGGACGTTGATCTTTTTGGCCGATGTGTCGAAGTACTGGCTGGCGATGGCGTCGATATCGTCAAAGGTGAGCTCCCCGCCCTCGCGCTCGCGGTCGCCCGCCTCGCCGGCGCAGCGCTCGCAGAAGCTCTCGAGTTCGCGGATGTTGGTGCCCGAGACCTCGGCCATGTGTTTAAAGTGCTCGTCGGTCAGGTGCCCGCCGTCGCCCCCATAGGCCGCCAGCAGCGAGTCGTCGCTTGCCTCGGGAGCGGCGACGATGGTGTTCTCGTAATAGCGCTGCAAGATCTTGTATTTCATCTCGTAGCTGGGCTCTGCGACCAAGCAGAGCATGCCGGCGTTGAAGCGGCTGGTCAGACGCTCGTCCATGCTCAGGTCCTTGGGGGCGCGGTCTGCCGCGATGACGACCTTCTTGTTGTTGCGGATGAACTCGTCCATGAGCTGGAAAAAGTAGTCCACGCTCGCGCGCTTGCCGATGATGTTTTGGATGTCATCGATGATGAGCACGTCCACGCCGTGGTATGCCTGCATGATAGGGGCGTTGCTCTTCTTTTGGCGGTCGAACTCGGTCATCAGGTCGTCCAGATATGCTTGGGAGTTGGCATACTTGACCTTGATCTCGGGCGACTTCTCGGCGAGCTCGTTTTTGATGGCAAGCAGCAGGTGCGTCTTGCCCAGGCCCGATTTGCCGTAGATGAACAGTGATGTGCACGTGCCGCGCTCGTCCGCGAGGGCGGCAAACTTGAGTGCCGAGCGATAGGCATGGCTGTTCTCGGGGCCGTAGACAAAGTTCTCAAAGGTAAATTTTGAGTTCGCGGCGAGCGGGGCTCCATCCGCATTCTGCTCGGCCGGTACGGTCGGTGCTGGCATGGGTGAAGCGGGGGTCGCAGCTTGCGTGGACTTAGTCGGCGCTCCGCCCTTCATCTGGTTCATCATGCGACGAAAATCATCGGCCGAGAGCGTGTTCTTGATTGCAATGCCCGAATCCGCGCCCGCCGCTGCGTCGTGAGCGATAGGCATGTGCGTGACGGGTGCGTTCGTTGACGTCGCAGCGGCGGTCGGCAACGGTGCCATGGTTTCACGGGAAACATCGCCGTGCTGGTGCTCGATTGTCGGCACGTCGCCTGCGGAGGCCGGCACCGCCGGGGAAGCAGCGGGAGCCGTGGCGGGCGCCGTCGCGGCAGCAGATTCGGCCGTTGCGCCTTGCGGTGCCACGATGTCGAGCGCGATCGGTGCAAAGGCGATTTCTTCCAGATAGGCCTCAATAGTCGGCTGATGCTTTTTGAGCTGCGCGATGGCAAAGCGCGAGGGGGCCTCGATCGTGAGCGTATCTTCGGTCAGGCTTATGGCGCGCGATTGCCCCAGCATGTTGATGAGGCGTGCATCTTGGCCGTCGCGCTGGCAAAAGGCGATGGCATCCCCCAGGATGATGCTTGCTTCCTCGTCCACTGTCTCTCCCGTTCTTTAGCTCTGAGCTCGCACGCGAGCGGCGCCGAGTTCGGTCAGATGGTATTTCTGGCCATGCTTGATGACCAAGCCGGCCTGCGCCAAGTCATTGAGCGTGCGTGACCAAGTGGGGGCCGAGTTTCCAAACGCCCTCGCCAGATCGGTTGCACCGCACGCTTGATTTTGCGCCAGATAGCCCAGCGCGGCGTTGCCGCGATCGCTTACGAACACGTCCGGCTGTGGCTGCGCATACTGATTTGCTGCATTAGGATACATCATTTGAGCTGCTGATTGTTGAGAACTCTGCATCGGCGGCATTTGCTGTTGAAAACTTTGAGGCCACTGTTGGTAAGGCTGCGGAGTCATCTGCTGGGCCCAGGGGTTGTACTGCTGCTGCGGCATCTGCTGGTACGGCTGCTGATATCCCCGCTGGTACTGCTGTGGGAACTGCTGGCCATACCCCAGTGGCGGCATCTGCTGATATGGATATCCCTGTTGGTACGGCTGATATCCCATTTGCTGGCCACCCGGTGCCCCCGTCGCCTGCTGCATTGCTGCTGCATCCTGATCCGCCAGCGGCATGGCCTCTGGCACGTTTGGCGGCATCGACATCGACGCCGCCTGGGACTCTTGTGTAGGAAGCATTCCGGGCTGCTGCATCTGTCCCACGCGGGGCTGCATCTGTTGCGTTGCCATGGGCTGCTGCGCAAAAGCTCCCGGCAGGGGATATGCGGGCTGCTCCGTCTCGGGCCGCACGGCAGCACCGCGCCCGCCGGCGCGTTCGATTTCCTGCACGCGTTTAGGATCCAGGCTTACCGTAACCACGGTGCCGTTGCCCATGTTGTCCTCGATGGACACGGCCCCGCCGGCGTTTTCCAAATACTCCTGCACCATGGGAAACCCTGCTCCGGTTCCACGGATATAGCGCTTCATCTTGCTGTTTGCGCTGGTAACGCCAAAGTCGAAAGCGCGCTCCTTGTCGTCGATGCCGGGTCCTTGATCAGCAAAGCGGATGGTGTCTCCGCCGTCCAGAATCGAGATGATGGGCTCGGCAAAGTGTGCGTGGATAAAGTTTTCGACAATCTCGCGGATGACCATGAGCGAGATATGGCCACCTTGTTCTTTCATGCACCGGTAGACGGTGTTGGTCGTCTCTTCCAAATACGTGCGGACATCTTGCGGATCAATGACGATCACACGTGGTGTCGACAGCATGTCGTCATAGACCGCGATGCGCGCGGCGTACCTGGCTTTTGGCGCCTGCGTGGTCGTCTGCTCGCCTTCGTCACGCTCTTCGCGCACGCCGGTGATGTGCTCGTTGTCGGGTGCCGGGTCTCCGGAATCGACCATGGTGTAAAAGTCGTCAGACATGCCGCTCGCAATCTTTCAAAAGGTTTCGAACAAATAGTAGCTCACCGTGCAATGTTTCTCATCTTTCGACAACTTTTCAAAACCTGTTGAAAACTTTGGAAAACGGACGAAAAGTTCTCAACATTGCCAACATGACCTGTTGAAAACTCGATGAAATATCGTGAAAAGTTGCCATGCACCGCTAAATCGAGCTCGGCTTATGGGGGAACCGTGTGAACTGCGCAACCTTTTACCTTTGATTTCTTGACATTTGAACATTGATTTCCCTACAATCTTCAAGCTCACGTGTCTATATCTGCGTCCGCGCCCCCGCGGACACTCGAAATGCAGCAGGAGGAACTTAAGATGAAGCGTACGTATCAGCCTAATAAGCGTAAGCGTGCCAAGACCCATGGCTTCCGTGCCCGTATGGCCACTAAGGGTGGTCGTGCCGTGCTCGCCCGTCGTCGCGCCAAGGGCCGCAAGCGTCTCACTGTCTAGCAGCGATACACACATCTCGCATGAAGACTATTAAGTCTCGGCAAGATTTCGAGCATGTGTTCAGTCAGGGGCGTCGTTTCAATCACCCTCTGATTCGAATGACCATATGTGAATCGGTTGGCGAAGGCGACTCCGGAAGGGTCGCCTTCGTTGGTGCTAAACGGCTCGGTTGTGCTGTCGTGCGCAACCGTTCTAAGCGTGTGATGCGCGAGGCCGCCCGCAGCTGTGGATTTCCCGTTGCGGGTTATGACATCATCTTGTTCGCAACTCCCAAGACGAGGGTTTCTTCGCCTCAGGAGATGGACAATGCATTGCGTTCGCTTATGAAACGCGCCGGCGTTGCCGGGGAGGAGCGATGAGCAATCACGTTTTGCGACGTGTTGCCATCGCTCCTATTCGCATATATCAACAGGTTATTTCGCCCTTATTGCCTGACGCCTGCATTTATTACCCAACGTGCTCGCAATACGCCGTCCAGGCGATTGAGAAGTACGGTGTTTTGAGAGGCTGCTGGCTTGCCGTGAAGCGCATCGCTCGCTGCAATCCCCTGCACGTCGGCGGTTATGACCCTGTGCCCTAGCGGGCACTCGCTATCGGAGGAAAACTTACATGTGGGATTGGATCGTTAACATCCTTTTCGAGCTGCTCAAGCTCATCCAGACCTTTGCGGTCGACTGGGGCCTGTCCATCATCATCCTGGTGGTCATCATCCGTCTGCTGCTGACGCCGCTTATGCTCAAGTCGACTAAGTCGACGGCACGCATGCAGGTGCTGCAGCCCAAGATGCTCGAGATCCAGGAGCGCTATGCCGACGATCCCCAGCGTCAGGCCGAGGAAATGCAGAAGTTCTACAGCGAGAACAAGTTCAACCCGATGGCTGGTTGTCTGCCGCTGTTGATTCAGATGCCTGTCCTGTTCGCCCTATTTACGCTGCTGCGTAACCTGCCGGACTACTTTAACGACGGCACGTTCTCGTTCTTTAATATTCTGCCCGACCTGACCACCACGCCGAGTGCCTCCTTTGCCGATGGCTTTATGGTCGCGCTGCCTGCGCTGGTCTGCCTGATCCTGTTCGCTGTCCTGACCCTGATTCCGCAGCTCTATATGTCGCGCAACCAGACCGGCCAGCAGGCTCAGAGCATGCGTATGATGGCCGTTGTCATGACGGTCATGATGCTTTGGATGGGCTGGAGCCTTCCCGTTGGTGTTCTGCTGTACTACGACGTCTCGTCTGCTTGGCAGGTTATCCAGCAGATTTTTGTGACGCAGAAGGTCATCGACAAGGCGAAGGCCGATGAGGAGGAGCGCCTTAAGAACGCGCCGCTGCAGGTTGAGGTCACTCGTCGCGAGAAGAAGCCGCGCCCGCACAAGAAGAAGTAGCGGGATATCAATCTTATTTAGGTACCTAACTTTTGGAGTACGTTATGTCTGAAGAGATCATCGAGGATATGCTTGAGGAGGTTGCCCCGCAGGTCGCGGGCGATTATCCCGAGATTGCACAGCGCTACAAGGCCGGTGAAGAGCTGACCGACGAGGAACTCGACACCATTGCCGATGTCGCGATTTCCATCCTGCGTTCCATCCTTTCGCACTTCGATGCCGCCAACTCTCCTATCGATGAGTATGAGGGCGACGAGGGTGAGCTGATTCTGGATGTAACGGCTCCCGACCTTGCTGTTCTCATTGGCCGTCATGGTCGCACCCTTGATGCCCTTCAGGTTATGTTCTCTTTGCTAGTGAGCCGCAAGCTTGGCTTTAGGTATCCGGTTGTAGTGGACGTCGAGGGATACAAGAGCCGCCGTCAGGACAAGGTTGCCTCCATGGCTCAGTCTGCAGCCGAGCGTGCCATCCGCACTCATAAGAGTGTTTCGCTTCCGCCCATGAATGCCTATGAGCGTCGACTGGTTCACATTGCACTTCGTGGCAATGATGCCGTCGATACTCATTCTGAGGGTTCTGACCCTGATCGCCATGTGGTGATTGTTGCTCGATAATCTGCTCGAGCTTATGCTAAGGGGACGTGGTTTCCACGTCCCCTTTTTTTGTCAAAAGTTCTCGATACACTGATTTTTGTCAGAAAGGAGCTTTCGTTGTTAGTACTTACTGATCAGCAAGCTGACGAGATGTTGACTCGTCTAACTTCCTATTGCAAAGAGTATTCCTTGAGCGTATCTGATGTTGAGCTGAGGAAATGTATTCAGCATTTGGATTTGGTTCTGGAAACAAATAAGACAACTAATCTCACCCGTATTCTTAACGTAGAAGATGCTGCGGTACTTCATATCCTCGACTCACTTGTTTTGCTCCCCTATATCAATAAGGCTCCTGAGGGAGCTTTGCTCGATATGGGGACAGGTGCGGGCTTCCCTGGTATTCCGTTAACCATAACCACGCATCGTAAAGCTACTTATATTGACTCTGTTGGTAAGAAGGTTGATGCTGTCAATTCTTTTGTTCATGCTCTTGGGTTGAAACATGCTCATGCGATTCATGATCGCCTTGAAGAATATGCTCGAAGCCATAAGAAGCAGTTTTCTGTCGTAACCGCCCGCGCACTTGCCCCTCTACCGATTCTTGTTGAGTATGCGGCTCCGTTCCTCAAGGATGGAGGTCTATTTGTTATCACCAAGGGTAATCCTTCGGATGAGGAGCTAGTTTCCGGCATGTCGGCAGCTAAGATTTGCGGCTTCACTTTGCTTCTTAATGACGCAATCGATTTGCCTGAGGGCTTGGGCCACAGGGAGTTCATTGTTCTCAAGAAGAGTCATCCAGCATCCGTTTCATTGCCTCGTGCAAATGGCATGGCTAAGAAGAATCCGCTTGCCTAGATGTTTCACGTGAAACATAATGGATACTAACAACTTGCAATGTTTCACGTGAAACATGGCGGTTGATATCGAATCGGAATGTTTCACGTGAAACATCCTCCGTTTGACAGCTTTAATACACACCAGGAGGGACCGTGGGATTTCGCGACGTTAAGCGTTCTAAGAACGCAAAAGACACGCGTATCATTGCAATCATCAATCAAAAAGGCGGCGTCGGTAAGTCAACGACGGCTGTAAACCTTGCAGCAGCACTGGGTGAGCAGGGTCGTAAGACACTGATTGTCGATTTTGATCCGCAGGGAAACAGTACCAGTGGATTTGGAATTGAAAAAGAAGACCTTGATCACTGCATCTATGATGCATTGTTGAATGATGTGCCGGCAGAATCGCTTGTTCTTGATACAAATTGCAAAAAGGTATTCGTAATTCCAGCTACGATTCAGCTTGCAGGTGCCGAAATTGAGCTCGTAAGCGCAATTGCTCGTGAAACCCGCCTCAAAGATTTGCTTGAGCCGATTCAGGACGAGTTCGATTTTATTTTCATTGACTGTCCTCCTTCGCTCGGCCTGCTTACTATCAATGCCCTGACCGCAGCGGATAGCGTTTTGATTCCAATCCAGTGTGAGTATTACGCACTCGAGGGCGTTACGAAGCTGCTTGAGTCAATGAAGATGGTCAAATCACGTCTGAACAAGGGCTTAGACACCTATGGCGTGCTTATGACCATGTATGACTCGCGTACTTCTTTGTCGAATCAGGTTGTTGAGGAAGTTCAATCGTACTTTGGTGATAAGGCGTTTAAGACGCTGATTCCTCGTACGGTTAAAATCTCTGAAGCTCCGTCTTTTGGAGAACCGATAATTACCTATGCACCTCAAAACAAGGGTGCAAAAGCGTATATGAACCTTGCAAAAGAGGTGATCAAGCGTGCCTAGTGCAAAGAA
>CAUCXP010000030.1 GCA_958446785.1 uncultured Collinsella sp.
TGAAACGAATGGTGAGGATCTGTCCTAAGGAAGCCGAGACACTCAACTTCAGAGTTTCCTAACCAAAACGCCCGGCGAGCAGTTAATGCCCGCCGGGCGTTTTGTTAAAAGAAGTGAAAGCACTCATTGGGGACGTACTTAAATGACCAGTCAAACAAGAACGTCCCCAACGACTACTCATTTAAGTCTGTCCCCAATGAGTGCCCCAAAGTGAGAGTGGATAATCTGCCGTTTTTGGCCTGTTTGGGGGCTCAAAGTGGGAGATTATCCACTCTCGTCATTTGGCCGGCACTTGGGGGCACTTCTTGTTGAGTGTGAGCGCCGTCGCTGCTACGCGACGGTGATGGCGACCTGGCCGTAGCGGGTGCAGGGGCGCTCGGCGCGCGTCTGCACGGTAAGGGTGAGCACAAGGCGGTCGCCGGGCCGCGCGTCGGCGGGCACGATGAAAGCGGTGTCTACCGTGCATTCTTGCCACAGCGACAGATCCTGGGCGCCTGCATAGCTCGACGGGTCCACGGCGACATCCCAATGCACATCGAAGCCCTTGCCGTCGGGGTCGACGATGGTCGCTGTAAGGTCGACGCGCTCGCCGGCTGTGGCGCTGCGGTCGGCCGTGACCTCGACAACATGTGCCGGATGCGAGCAGGCTGCCGGATCATGGGCACACCATTGCGCGCGGGCGGCAAAGTCTTCCTGATAGGCACGCAGGTAGGGATTGAGATTGTCGTCTGCGGGCGTGCCGATGGAGGCAAAACCGGCGGGCGCGTTCGCATCGGGATGCCCATCAAAAAACATGCGGCCCAGCAGCGTATCGAAGTCGCGGTCGTCGATACCGCGCAGGCCAAACGGAAGCAGCGGAATATAGGTCATGCTGTCGCCTTCGGCCATAAAGTCGCCGCGCTCAAACTGCACCGCGGGCCTGCCTTCTAGGCCCCAATCCAGACGGGCATGCTTGCCAAACTGAAAGCGCTCGGGCTCGTTTTCGTAGACCTTACCATCGCCATAGAGCATATAGCGTGCCATGAGGGGTCCGTTGCCCTGCGTGAGATTCCGCTCAGGCCAAGGAGCCTTAAACAGCGGCAGCGTATCGGGCTGAGCTGTTTTGGCGTCGAAATAGTTGCCATACATATAGGGCGTACGCCAAAAGATGAGCTCGGGAAAGAGCTCGCGTCCATGGTCGAGCCACGAGTTGTCCTGCCCCACGCCATCGGCAACGCCCATCACGCGCACCTTCTGATAGACCCGCTGCCGTACGGCGGGCCACTCGGGCGTGGCGCGATAGCGCTCGGCAATACTCATGAGGGCGCGAACGATCGTATTCATACCACCCCAGCTGAGCAACCATAACGTACGCGGATCATCATCCAGAATCGCCTGCGCAATTACGCGAGACCCCTCAGTTTCCTCAGTCACATCACCCTCAAAGGCAACATTTCCCACAAAGGTGCGCTCGATCATCTGGGCGGGCGTGGGAAACGGCGGCTCACCGGCAGCGGCCGCATTTGCTTGCAACTGCGGCCAAGCCTGGGCATATTCATTACTCCAGAGACTCTCAATCCAATGCTCGGGAAACGGCCGATACTCACGAAGCTCGCCGGCTAGCGGATCGGGCTCATGAGGCACAACAGCCCACTCATAAGAGCGCCGCCCTTTGGTCCGCCAATGCGAATTCACCTCGCCGAGCGTATGAACCCCATCCCCAAGAAAGTGATACTGCGAAGCCGTATACACCACAGCCTGAACATCAAGCAAGTTGAGATACAGAGCCAAATGAACAAGCGAGTTCATATCATCGACTTCCATATCAGTGGTAACAATCACCCGAGTCAACTTCTGGGACATAGGAACAGCTCCAATCAAAATCAATTCAGCCAGTTACGCGCAAGGCAAGACGGGACCCATGCCCCCATCGCCACCGACCCGGCGGCCCGCTAGAAGCGGCCGGCCAGGGTCACAGCAACGTCAACGCAGCGGAGACCGGGGTTTAGTCTTGCAAACATTCCGCAGGGGGCATGGGCAGGCGCAGCGCGAAGCGCAAAGCGCCAGCCCATGCATGCCCGAGGACGTTTGCAAGACTAAACCCCGGTCCCCGCGATGGGAGGGCTTAGCGGTCGACCCTGGCCGACCACTCCCAGCAGCCCACCGGCTCGCCGTCGATGAGTACGTTGCCCCCGTCGAAGTCTTGATAACACAGGTCGTTGAATTGGTGGATCCACACGCCGTGGTTGAACGTCTTCTTGGCCGAGCCGTCGGCCTCGCGATACACGCCGGTCAGGTCCTCGACATGGCTAAAGTAGGTGAGATGCACGTTGGCGCCGGCATCGCGCAGGCGCGCGAACAGCGGCAGCACGGTCTGCTGCGGGCACACGAGCTCGTCGCCCTTGGAGTGCGTAAACCACAGCGGCGTCTTGGCGAGCGCGGCTACGTCCTCGTCCGTGGCGTTGTACCATGGGGCGCAGCAGGGAAGGCCCGCGGCGAAGAAATCGGGGTAGTCGGCGCACAGGCGCAGGGTCATAAAGCCGCCGTTGGAAAGACCGGCGACCACGATGCGGTCGGTGTCGATGCGGTCGGCATGCTCGGCGACAAACTCATCGATAAGTGCCTTGAGCACGGGGGAGTAGATGCTCTGGTTGGAGTGACCAAGCTGCTCGACGCCGTTGTCCATCCAAAACGTGGGCGACTGCGGCACGAGCACCCAGGCAAAGCCGCCAAAGTAGCGCTGGATCTGCGCCTGGCTGATGGCCGTCACGCGGTTGCCGATATAGGCGCGCGTGGCGCCTTCGCCCTGCGTGGCGCCCTTGCCCTCGCCGGCGCCGTGCAGATACACCACGAGCGGTGCCTTTTGGGGCACGGCCGTGGCCTCGGGCGCAAAGGGGTTGAAGCATGCCGAGTCCTCGGCCTTAAAGCTGGGCTCAAAGAAGCCGTATTCGAGCGCGATACCGTCGACGGCGGTCTTTTGCGTGTCGTTGCTCCAGCCTTTGAGCGCAGGGCAGATATCGCCACGGCAGGTGTCGAAGACCAGGCCGCAGGTGGGATCGTCGCCGTCGTTGCCGGGAAGAGCCGCGAGCTGCGTGATGCGCAGCTGGTCATCGAGCATGCGCGAGCCCATGACGCCGCCTTCGATGGTCTTGGTCAGGCGCTGCTCGGCGACCTCGAGCGCCACATGGGTGCCCACGGCGAGCTTACGTCCGTTTTCGTCGCACGGATATGCGGCGAGAACGTCGATGTAACCCACGGAGGGCGCGGCATGGTCGGCGCCGCGCTCCTTGCGCATCAGAACTTCGCCCGAGCGTTCGTGACGCTCTACATATATATGGAAGGTGTTCGCGTCGATGTCGTTGGCGCGCACGGTGCAGGGCAGGTCGAGTACGACCTTGCTGATCCAGGGGCCAAAGTCGCCCAAGGTGGTGACGGTTGCGTAGGTACACAATTTGAGTTCCATGAGCTGCCTCCCTTGCGCCGCTAGTGGGAAACAAAAGCGGCAATACAATCTAAACATGTTTAGTTTAATCCAGAATTGCAGAACAAGCTGATAAACTCGGTAAACGGCAAAATTTAACACGCCATGAACTACTAAACATATGTTTACTAGCTTCTAGCAGGGCTTCTGTTGATGAGTTAACAGGTCATAGAGGTGTTTATCAAAATAAAAGCCCACGTAAAGAGCCATTTATCAATAGACAGTCAAAGAGACTATCTCCCGCCATTGGAATACGTTCACCCCCGATTTCCTACCGTTCGCCGGACTCTGCACGGTAAAATTGCCACAAATGAGGCGCTCCGTGTAAACTAAAGCCCGTAAACGTTCAGTAAACACTTTGTTTACGACAGCGTATCCAAGGGTCCGGCAACCGTAAGGGGTTATAGTCGCCGGGCCAAAGGCGTGCCTAAGCCCAAGGGGGCTGGCACACGAAGATATGGGGAGGGGTCCCATGGCAGTAGATAACAAGCAGATTGCCACCGATGCCCTCGAGCTCGTGGGCGGCGCGGAGAATGTTTCCGTTGCCACCAACTGCATGACGCGCCTGCGTCTGACGCTCAAGGATAACAACAAGGTCGACGTGGAGAAGATCAAGAAGGTCAAGGGTGTTCTGGGTTGCCAGTTCGCCGGCGCCCAGCTCCAGGTCATCATCGGCCAGAACGTGCCCAAGGTGCTCGCCGAGTTCGTCGCCATCTCCGGCGTCAAACAGGGCGAGGCGGTCAACGAGAACCTCGACGCTCCCAAGGAGAAGTTCGAGCTCAAGAACCTGCCTAACATCATCCTCGACTATCTGTCGGGCTCCATGACCCAGCTCATCCCGCTGCTCATGGCCGGTGGTCTGTTCCGTACCATCGCGGCCGTCCTCGGCCCCACCATGCTCGGTGTGCTCTCGGCCGACGACCCGACCTATACGTTCCTCTACACCACGCTGTACGAGGCCACGTTCACCTTTATCCCCATCTACCTGGGTTATGCCGCCGCTAAGAAGCTCGGCGCCAGCCCGGTGCTCGGCATGCTGCTCGGTGGCGCCCTCATGGCTCCTTCCGTGGTGAGCGTCGCCACCCAGGAGGGCGGCGGAATCATCTCCGTCTACGGCATCCAGATCGCCGCTGCCAACTACCAGCAGTCCGTCCTGCCGATCATCCTTTCGGTGCCCGTCCTGTACTTCATCGAGAAGTTCTTTAAGAAGGTTATGCCCGACGTGCTGTCCACGGTCTTCACGCCGTTCTGCACCATGATCGTCACGATCCCCATTGCCTTCATCGTCCTCGCTCCGATCGGCAACGAGATCGGTACGCTGATCGCCAACGCCCTCTTCGGCCTTGCTGACCTTGGCGGCATCGGCATCCTGATCGTCATGGCCATCCTCGGCGCCTTCTGGCAGCTCTTCGTGGTCTGCGGCATGCACATGCCCGTCATCCTGCTCGCCCAGGTTCAGATCATCGCTGCCGGTTACGATCCCTTCGTCTTCGTTTCCACCAACTGCGCTATGGCCGCTGTCTGGGGCTGCGCCTTCGGTGCCTTCCTCAAGATGAAGAACCCCGACGAGAAGTCTCTCGCCATCGGTTACGTCATCTCCGCCATCGCCGGCGGCGTCACCGAGCCCGCGCTCTTCGGCATCCTCATGCGCTTCCGTCGCACCATGTTTGGCATGTTCATCGGCGGTGCTATCGGCGCTGTGTTCTCCGGCCTCATGGGTGTTACCTACTACCTCGCAGGCGGTGCCTCCAACTTCCTGGTCTTCACCAACTACCTGCAGGGTGGCCAGATGAACACCGTCTGGGCTATCGTTGGTATGGCAATCTCCTTTGTCATCGCCGCTGCCGTCGTCTTTGCCTGCGGCTTCTCCAAGGAGGAACTCGCCGAGATGGAGGCCTAAGGCCAAACCATTCGGTTGCATATGACCTCACCTACACGACAGGGCCCCGTCAGGCGCAAGCCCGGCGGGGCCCTTCTTGCAAGGTAGACTGATGGGGGGCGGGTGAGATTCGCCCGCGAGGGTTTGCCAAGCGGCGGGGGCTTTCGCGCGGGGTTACCGCGAAAGTTTCCGGCGGTTCGCAAATCCTTTATCGAACGAAAGGACATGCAGATGAGTTTGGGAACGCTGACCGTCAACGGTCGCCAGGATGGCTTTTTGTGCGAGGGCAAACCGTTCTTTTGGTTTGCCGATACGTGCTGGAGCGCGTTTACGAGCATTGCCGAGGCCGATTGGGACTACTATCTGACCCGTCGCGCCGAGCAGGGCATGAACGTGCTGCAGATCAACACGCTGCCGCAGTGGGATCGCTGCTGCCCCGATCTGGGCATTTGGCCCTATGCCAGCGAGGATGGCGTGCATTTTGATTGGTCCCGACCCAACCAAGCGTACTGGGATCGTGCCGCCGCCATGTGTCGCGCTGCCGTCGAGCACGGCATTCGTCCGGCACTCGTGCTTATGTGGTGCAACTACGTGCCCGGTACCTGGGGCGCCAAGATTGCCGAGCATTGCGGTGCCGAGGTTATGCCGCGCGAGGAGGTCCGTGCCCACGTTGCCCGCGTCGTCGAGAACCTGGGTGAGTTCGACCCCGTTTACGTGGTGACGGGCGATACCGACTTTACCAGCGACGAGGCGATCGCCTATTACGAGGATGCCCTCGACGAAGTCGTCAATCGCGCGCCCGAGGCGTTGCGCACCATGCATATCAACCGCGGCAACCGCACCATCCCGGCACGGTACCTGGACCGCTTGGACTTCTACATGTTCCAGCCCGGCCACAACTACGAGGGCCAGCCCGAGGCTTGGCACTTGCCGCAGGACTTTATCGCCAACTATCCCAAAAAGCCGATGGTCAACTCTGAGCCTTGTTACGAGCAGATGGGTGCGTCGCGCAATGTGTACTGGCGCTTCACCGCGCAGGACTGCCGCGCGAGTGTGTGGTCGTCGATCCTTGCCGGCGCCAGCGCGGGTGTGACCTATGGCGCGCACGGTGTTTGGAACTGGCAGACTAGCAAGAGCCAGGGCTCGGTGCTGGGCGAGGGCTTCGATATGCCGTTCCGCTGGCAGGAGTGTCTGCAGTTTGCGGGCGTTTGGGACTTTGGCGCGATCGAGCATGTGCTTGCCGGCCTGGGTGCTACGGCTGGCGACGACGCACTTGCCGTGGTTCCGGCGCAGGAGCTCCTCGATGACGCGCGCGAGGCCATTCGTGTGGCGCGCGTTGGCGATCGCGTCGTCACGTACCTGCCGCGCACCACGGCGCTCAAGTTTAAGCTCGACGGCGCGCGTGGCTGGACGGCGACGGTTCTCGACATGGAAGACAAGCGCGTCGCCAAGCTGCCCGTTCGCGACAACGGTGACGGCACCGTGCGCGTGGCTCAGCATCCCTTTGAGCACGACGCCCTGGTGATCCTGACCCCTGGGCGCTAACGGCTCTTCTCCAACATTTACAACCCAGTCCCTTTCATAAGGCTGCGACGGAATGGTTCCTGCATGACGGCTTTAAGCTGTCAAGGGGAGCCATTCCGCCGCACTCATTGGGGACGTACTTAAATGAGTGGTTTAACTTGAGACGGGACTTTTTGACCGCCTGATGGGTCGCGCGCCACAATTCGGGCGCTACAGCAGCTCGCCGTGGCGGGCGATGTAGCGGCGCTTGACCAGCTGGGTGAGCGCGATATAGGCGGTGACGATGCCGACGAGCAGCGCGAAGAAGCTCGGCGGCAGCGGCATGAGGCCCAGCGCATCGGCGATGGGGCTTGCCGGCAGCCAGGTGACGAGTGCCAGACCCAGCACGGTGAGGGCGCACAGCGCGGGCGCGGCGTGGTCGCGCGGGCTCGGCAGGCGCGGGGAGCGCAGCATATGGATCACGAGCGTCTGTGACCACATGGACTCGACAAACCATCCGCTCTGGAAGAGTGCTGCAAAGGCCGTCGTGCCTGCGACGTTGCCCGCGGCGGCAAGCTCGGACCAGCTTGCGCCCACGGCGGCGGGGCATACCACAAAGAAGAGCGCGGCAAAGGTCACAATGTCAAACAGCGAGCTCACGGGGCCCAGCTCAAGCATAAAGCCCTTGATGGACGCGGCGTCCCAGGCGCGCGGACGGGCAGTCCAGGCGTCATCGACGGTGTCCCACGGCAGCGCGATGCACACGATCTCGTAGATCAGCGACAGCAGCACCAGCTGCAGGGCGCTCATGGGCAAAAATGGCAAGAACAGGCTCGCGACGGTCACGGACAGCACGTTGCCAAAGTTGGAGCTCACCGTGGTCTTGAGGTACTTGAGCAGGTTGCCGTAGGTGCGACGGCCTTCGATGGCGCCGCGCTCGAGCACGCCCAGATCCTTCTGAAGCAAGATGATATCGGCGGATTCCTTGGCGATGTCGACGGCGGAATCGACCGAGATACCGCAGTCGCTCGCGCGCATGGCGGCGGCGTCGTTGATGCCGTCGCCCATAAAGCCCACGGTGTGACCGAGCAGCTCGCGCATGACGCGCACCAGGCGCGCCTTCTGCAGCGGCGAGAGTTTGGCAAAGAGATGAGTTTTCTCAGCGCGCTCGGCAAGCTCGGCGTCGTCGAGCGCATCGATCTCGGAGCCCAGCAAGACGTTACTCGCGTCGATGCCGATCTGCTCGCAGACGGTGGCGGCCACGCGGTCGTTGTCGCCGGTTAAGACCTTGACCGCCACGCCCTTGGCCTCGAGGGTGGCGACGGCGCCGGCGGCACTTGCCTTGGGCGGATCGAGGAAGGCCAAAAAGCCCATCAGCACCATGTCGCACTCGTCGGCGATGCCAAACTCACCCACGCAGCGCGGATTGGTCTTTTGCGCCACGGCAATCACGCGCAGGCCCTCGGCATTGAGTTCGGCGACTTGCTTGCGAATCTGGGCGAGCTTATTTTCGCTGAGCGGCTGGGCGACACAGTCAACCTCGACAAAGGAGCAAATCTCGAGCATTTCCTCGGCAGCTCCCTTGGTAACCATCTGGGTTTTGCCCTGGGCGTCGGCGACGACTACGCTCAGGCGACGGCGTGAGAAATCGAAGGGCACCTCGTCGACCTTGGTATAGCGGTCGCGCAGGCTCTGGCCCAGCGTGGAGTCGGGCGCGACAGTCGAGGGCGTCACGTCGGCACGGTCGATGACGGCCAGGTCGATAAGGTTTTTGAGGCCGGTCTGGAAGAAGCTGTTCAAAAACGCATGGCGCAGCACGCGTGCGTCCTCGTTGCCGTCAGTGTTGAGATAGCGCTCGAGCACGATGCGGTCTTCGGTGAGGGTGCCGGTCTTGTCACAGCACAGGACATCCATGGCACCGAGGTTTTGGATCGCCGGCAGCTCCTTGACGATAACCTGGCGGCGGGCGAGGTCCTTGGCGCCCTGCGACAGGCTCGTGGTCACGATGACGGGAAGCATCTGCGGCGTGATGCCCACGGCCACGCTCGTGGCGAACAGCAGCGCGTCGATGACGCTGCCCTTGGTGGCGGCGTTGATGGCAAAGACGGCCGGCGCCATAACGAGCATAAGGCGTACGAGCAGCATGGAGACGCTCGAGACGCCGCGGTCAAACGCGCTCTTCTCGCCGCGCCCGTTGAGCATCTTGGCGATGCCGCCCAGGTAGGTGTCCGAGCCGGTGGCAACGACAAGTGCTATAGCGGTGCCGTTTTGCACGGAGGTGCCGGTAAAGACGATGTTCTTGCAGGCAGAGAGCGGCAGCGCGGAGCTGCCGGCACCCTCAACGACAGCCGCGGCGGCGGTCTTCTCGACGGCCTCGCTTTCGCCCGTGAGCGCGGACTCGATCACAAACAGGTCGCGCGCGGCGATGACGCGGGCATCGGCCGGCACCATATCGCCGGCAGAGAGGCGGATCACATCGCCGGGGACGAGCTCGTCGAAGGGAATCTCGAGACGCTCGCCGTCGCGCAGGGCACAGCAGGTGTTGGAGACCAGGTCCTTGAGGGCCTCGGCCGCATTGCCGCTGCGGGCTTCCTGGATAAACTTCATGCCGCCCGATACCAGCAGCATGATGCCGATGACGATGACCGTGGAGGGATCGCGCTGGGGCTCGGGCACGGCGAGCACGTCGATGTAGAGCGAGACCAGCGCGAGCGCGGCGAGGATGCCGGCGAAGGGATCGATGAACGCGTCGGCGATGCGGCGGGCGAGCGTCTTGGTCGGCGCCTCGATGGTGTTGGGGCCGGCGGCGTCCAGGCGCTCGGCGGCGTGCTCGGCAGTGAGTCCGTCGGCCGTGGCGTCAAGCAGCACGAGGGCGTCCTCGGCGCTATGGGTGGCGGCGAATATGGTGTTCTTGGACAGGCCGGTGTGAGCGGCGGGGCGCGCCGTGCGGCGGCGCTTGGAGATGACTTCGAGTACCGTGGCGGTTTTGAGCATCAGCATAGGGTCCTCCTTGTTAAAGGGAGTTAGCGTACGTGTCGTATGTGCTTTAAAAACCTAGATGTCGCTCACGTCATGCTCTCGAACCACCACAAAGGGGACAGGCACCTTTGTGGTGGTTTTGACGATCGATTCGTGGCGCTTATGCGTGTGCGGAATCCTCGCGGCGTGCCGAGGGCGACATGCAGGTTTTTCGACTATGGCTGCCTTCCATGGCACACCTCCTTAAGGCCGGGCGCGGCGCGCTTCGGGTGTCTCGCACCCGTTTTAATCCGCCCGTATTCTTGATGAGGGGGTTTGCCGTGTCAACCTCATTGTTCGGAAAACCATTGTCCCTGACAAAGCCTTTACAGAATGACGTGGCCTCAAAGCGCGCCCACATCGACGCCTCGCCTGCGCTAAACTGAAGAGCACGTACGCGATTACGAGAGGAGCCCGCATGGAGGCTTACAAGCAAGAGTTCATCAAGTTTATGGTCGAGTCCGACGTTCTTAAGTTCGGCAGCTTTACGCTCAAGAGCGGCCGTCAGTCCCCGTTCTTTATGAACGCCGGCGCTTACGTGACGGGTTACCAGCTCAAGAAGCTGGGCGAGTATTACGCCCAGGCTATCCACGATAACTTTGGCGACGACTTTGATGTCCTGTTTGGGCCGGCCTACAAGGGCATTCCCCTGGCCGTCGTGACCGCCATTGCCTACCACGAGCTGTACGGCAAGGAGGTCAAGTACTGCTGCGACCGCAAGGAGGCCAAGGACCACGGCGCCGACAAGGGCAACCTGCTGGGCTATGAGCCCCAGGACGGCGACCGCGTGGTCATGGTCGAGGACGTCACCACCAGCGGCAAGTCCATCGATGAGACCTATCCCAAGGTCAAGGCGGCTGCCGATGTCGAGATCAAGGGCCTCATCGTGTCTCTCAACCGCATGGAGGTCGGCAAGGGTGGCGTTACCACCGCGCAGAAGGAGATCGAGGCCAAGTACGGTTTCCCCGTCGCGAGCATCGTTTCCATGGCCGAGGTCGTCGAGACCCTCTACAACCACGAGATCGACGGCAAGGTTGTCATCGACGATGAGCTCAAGACCGCTATCGACGCCTATTACGAGCAGTACGGCGTTCGTTAGTTACGCGGTTTTACCAAACCGCGTAACCAGTTGACGCTGCGCGGGCCGCATTTGGACAATCTGACGTTCAACTTCAAGGGCGCGACCAGAAGGTCAGCGCCCTTTCGTTTCACGTCACCTTGTCTCAAATGCGACCCGCTCGCTGTCGTTGCCAAGACATCGGCACTTCCGTTGCTGGCAAGGGGCGGCACCTGGGGACGTTTCTTTTCTGCCGGCACCTGGGGACACTCCTGATGTGGTCGTTGGGGGCGTTCTTAAATGACTACTCAGGATGAGCGTCCAAAAATCCGCGCTCGTTCGATTGGCGCATGTCTACGCAGCGTAGGTTGTCGAGCCTGGCCTTCAAATGGATACTGACTGTCGAACCGGTTCACTCCATTTCTTCAATTTGATTGGACAGCCCATGAACCAGACACGGCAAACCAATGCCTCCCATACTTTTTTGGCAGCGCATGCCATCAAGCAGCTGCGCGAAGAGCGCGGCCTCACCCAGCGCGCCCTGGCGGAAAGCCTTGGCGTGACCGATAAAGCCGTCAGCAAGTGGGAATCCGGCCGCGGCCTTCCCGACATTTCCCTCGTTGAGCCTTTGGCCCAGA
>CAUCXP010000031.1 GCA_958446785.1 uncultured Collinsella sp.
AGAGCTCGACGTTCGCATGATCGAGATGTTCGCTGAGGTTGAAAGCGGCGTGTCCGATATCGCTATTAAGCACCTTGCCGACGAAATTGATGGCCATAAAAACGTTGAAATCTGGTGCACCAATAATGTGAGCGCCAATCTCGTACGATTTCAGCAGGAAATGTTTTATGCGGGCAAGATAGTTCGCATAGTTGCTGGGGCTAACGTCGCGGAATTGAAAAACATGGGAGACGTTTCGCAGTCATTGATAATTCTCGTATCGGTCTCCGGGCTATTTGCGTCACAGGCACGTGAGTATCTTGATTGCCGTTCGGGCAGGAAGATTCTAATTACTGCGTTTAGCAACGATGACAAATCGAGGTCTTTTGACCGTGTATATCGTCTTGGTAATGCGGGAAACGGAATTGACCGACTCGGCGTTTATTCGAAATATGCCATGACTTATTTCTTCGACTTGCTATCGTCGTGTTACTTGAGTCGCTACCCCTGCACCAAGGGGGAGCCGCTCTATGGGTCTACTTTGGCCTGGCCCGAGTAGTTCGGCTCTATAGTTCTCCCGCCTGGAGAATGAGCGTGGATAATCTGCCACCTTGGCCTTAGAGCCGCGCTAAGAGCGGGAGATTATCCACGCTCGATCGTGCCGGGGAAGCCCGATCGCGACCTATGTAATAGTGCAAAAGGGCCGTTATCGAAGGTCGATGCTGTAGGCGTACTCCACCGTGCCAAAGTGTTCCCTCGGGAAATGTCACCGCTACATGCAAATTCAGCGTCCTTCATATCCAAACCCGGCAAAACCGCAGGTCACGGCTATATAGAGACGCCCGGCACCGTGTATCTAGAGGTTTTCGTTGACAGCCCCCAAGGTTGCATCGTATTATCTTTTTCGTTCGCGGGGGCGGCGGTCCAAAAGACCAAAGGACCTGCGGATACTTGAACGATTGGGAGTTTGCCCGAGTGGTTAATGGGGACGGGCTGTAAACCCGTTGGCTCTGCCTACATAGGTTCGAATCCTATAGCTCCCACCCGTCAAGTGCCTGTATAGCTCAGTCGGTAGAGCACTTCGTTGGTAACGAAGAGGTCACCAGTTCAAGTCTGGTTGCAGGCTCCATCCGGCGGTGTAGCTCAGTTGGTTAGAGCACACGGTTCATACCCGTGGCGTCACTGGTTCGAATCCAGTCACCGCTACCATAGGTAACACGGTGGCTTCTCAATAGTATGTTGAGAGGCCACTATGGTATAAAGGCAAAGTCCCGTCCGGGGACGACCTGTTTAGAGGAGGGCTTTATGGCCAAAGAGAAGTTTGAGCGCACTAAGCCGCATGTTAACATCGGCACCATTGGTCACGTCGACCACGGCAAGACCACGCTGACCGCCGCCATCACCAAGGTTCTCTCCGAGACCGAGGGCTGCAAGGCTGACTTCACTGCGTTCGAGAACATCGACAAGGCTCCCGAGGAGCGCGAGCGCGGCATTACGATCTCCGTCTCCCACGTCGAGTACGAGACTGCTGCCCGTCACTACGCTCACGTTGACTGCCCGGGCCACGCTGACTACGTCAAGAACATGATCACTGGTGCTGCTCAGATGGACGGCGCTATCCTGGTCATCGCCGCTACCGACGGCCCCATGGCTCAGACCCGCGAGCACATCCTGCTCGCCCGTCAGGTCGGCGTTCCTTACATCGTCGTCTTCCTGAACAAGTGCGACATGGTTGACGATGACGAGCTCATCGACCTCGTCGAGATGGAGACCCGTGAGCTCCTCTCCGAGTACGATTTCCCCGGCGACGACATCCCCGTCATCCGTGGTTCCGCTCTGGGCGCTCTCGAGGGCGACGCCAAGTGGATGGACGCTATCCGCGAGCTCATGAACGCCGTCGACGAGTACATCCCGACGCCTGCTCGTAACAACGACCTCCCGTTCCTGATGGCCGTTGAGGACGTTATGACCATCTCCGGCCGTGGTACTGTTGCTACCGGCCGTGTCGAGCGCGGTGAGCTCAAGCTCAACGAGCCCGTCGAGATCGTCGGCATCAAGGATACCCAGAACACCGTCGTTACCGGTATCGAGATGTTCCGTAAGTCCATGGACTTCTGCGAGGCTGGCGACAACGTCGGTCTGCTGCTCCGTGGCATCAAGCGCGAGGACATCGAGCGCGGCCAGGTTCTCTGCAAGCCCGGTTCGGTTACCCCGCACACCAAGTTCACCGGCGAGATCTACGTTCTGACCAAGGAGGAGGGCGGCCGTCACACCCCGTTCTTCGATGGTTATCGTCCTCAGTTCTACTTCCGTACCACCGACGTTACCGGTACGGTCAAGCTCCCCGAGGGCACCGAGATGGCTATGCCTGGTGACCACATCACCATCGAGGGCGACCTCATCCACCCGATCGCCATGGAGGAGGGCCTGCGCTTCGCTATCCGCGAGGGTGGCCACACCGTCGGTTCGGGCATCGTCTCCACGATCATTGAGTAAATTAGCTCTTTGATATAGCTGACTTAGAGAACCCGGCACTTATATGGGTGCCGGGTTCTTTTCTGCAATGGATATTGAGCCGTTGCTGGTGTCGAGAGGATCGATAATGGTCCTGGGCGCACCGTCGATTAGCTCTCGATGGCTTCATTGATGTGTTCCAAATATGAATGGATCCACCGAGAACCAATTGACTCGAGGTTTTCGTTGACAGCACTTACATAGAGCTGGTAAAGTACCAACTCGTGCCCGTACGGGGCGGAAATGAAAGGTTCAGGATAAATGCGTACTCTAGTTACTCTTGCGTGCACTGAGTGCAAGCGCCGCAACTATACGACCACCAAGAACAAGTCGAACATGCCTGATCGTATGGAGATCAAGAAGTATTGCCCCTGGTGCCGTCATCACACGCTGCACAAAGAGACTCGCTAGTCTCTAGTCACATACGCCAGTAGTTCAATTGGTAGAGCATCGGTCTCCAAAACCGAGTGTTGAGGGTTCGAGTCCTTCCTGGCGTGCCAGTCATTATTCCGTAAGCTCCCAATTGGGGGCTTACGGTTTACTCATGTATAAGCGCATTGCGCGGAGGTAACCCAAATGGCCAACAAGAAGAACAAGAAGAAGGCTCAGCAGTCGGCACCTGCCAATAACGCTGCCGCCAACTCCAAGGTTGAGGCCAAGAAGGCCGTTGCCAAGAAGAACGAGAAGGCTGCGAAGTCCAAGAAGAACGAGAAGCCTGGTTTCTTCGCCCGCACCAAGAAGTATTTCGCTTCGGTCAAGTCCGAGATGAAGCGTGTCACGTGGCCCGATAAGAAGGAGCTCGTGAACTACTCGGTCGTCGTTTGCGCTTCTCTGATCGTCGTCGGCGTCGTCATCGCTCTGCTCGATGCTGGCTTTGGCGAGGCTCTTGCTCTGTTCTCTGGATTGAGGGGCTAAACCATGTCTAAGCGTTGGTACGTCGTTCACACTTACTCTGGATACGAGAACCGCGTTAAGTCCGATCTCGAGCATCGCATCGAGACCATGGGCATGCAGGACCGTATCTTTGATATCGAGATTCCTATGGAGCGCGTCACCGAGATTAAAGAGGGTGGCAAGCGCGAGACCAAGGATTCTAAAATCTTCCCGGGTTATGTCCTGGTCCGCATGGAGATGGATGACGATGCTTGGACGTGCGTTCGTAACACGCCTGGCGTCACCGGTTTCCTGGGCGGCAACGGCAAGCCCGCTCCGCTTTCCCGCGACGAGTACAACAAGATGACTCGTCGTCCCGGTAAGGGCGATTCGCCCAAGCGCACCTCGGTCGATATTCAGGTCGGCACGTCCGTCCGCGTCACCGATGGCCCGCTTACCGACTTTGATGGCAAGGTCTCCGAGGTTAACACCGAGGCAGGCAAGCTTAAGGTCACGCTGATGATCTTTGGCCGCGAGACGCCGGTTGAGCTCGACTTTAACCAGGTCGCTGTCATCGCTTAAGTTTTTGTCCGTTCGCGCGAGCGTGCTTCTTCTGTGACTGCTCATCTCAGGAGTGCTTCTAACACGTGCGTGCTTACGATATAGCAAGTACTTCACACTCGTGATTCGAAAGGAATGACCATGGCTGAGAAGAAGGTTGCCAACGTCATTAAGCTCCAGATTCCTGCTGGTGCAGCTAACCCCGCTCCTCCCGTCGGCCCCGCCCTGGGCGCTGCTGGCGTGAACATCATGCAGTTCTGCCAGGCCTTTAACGCCGAGACGCAGGACAAGAAGGGCGACATCATCCCCGTTGAGATCTCTGTCTACGAGGATAAGTCCTTCTCCTTCATCACCAAGACTCCGCCGGCGGCTCACCTCATTAAGAAGGAGCTGAACCTCAAGTCTGGTTCCGCTAAGCCCCAGGCCGACAAGGTTGGTCAGCTTTCCCAGGAGCAGCTCACCAAGATTGCCGAGATCAAGATGCCGGACCTCAATGCCAACGACATTGACGCCGCCAAGAAGATTATCGCCGGTACCGCCCGTTCCATGGGCGTCACCATCGCTGAGTAGCGATTTCTTTAGGTAATGACGGGTGCTCCGACCGGGGCGCCCGTTATATGTGTGCAATAGGGCACACGATACGATGTGGGAGGGCTCACGCCCGTTTAACCACAGGAGGTAATGCACATGGCTAAGCATGGTAAGAGCTATAACGCCGCTGCCGAGAAGATCGACCGCGCCACGCTCTACACCCCCCTTCAGGCTGCCAAGCTCATCAAGGAGCTCGACACCGCCAAGTTCGACGAGACCGTCGAGGCCCACTTCCGTCTGGGCATCGATACTCGTAAGGCTGACCAGAACATCCGTGGTTCCATCTCCCTGCCCCACGGCACCGGCAAGACCGTTCGTGTTGCCGTCTTCGCCGAGGGCGAGAAGGCCCGCGAGGCCGAGGCTGCCGGCGCCGACATCATCGGTTCCGACGAGCTCGTCGCCCAGATCCAGAAGGGCGAGATCAACTTCGACGCTGCTATCGCTACGCCGAACATGATGGCCAAGGTTGGCCGCATTGGTAAGATCCTCGGTCCCCGTGGCCTCATGCCGAACCCCAAGCTCGGCACCGTGACCATGGACGTCGCCAAGATGGTCTCCGAGCTCAAGGCTGGCCGCGTTGAGTATCGCGCCGACCGCTACGGCATCTGCCACGTGCCCCTGGGCAAGAAGTCCTTCTCCGAGCAGCAGCTCGTCGAGAACTATGCTGCCCTGTACACCGAGATCCTGCGCGTCAAGCCCTCTTCTGCTAAGGGCAAGTACGTCAAGTCCATCTCCGTGTCTTCCACCATGGGCCCTGGCGTCAAGGTCGATCCCGCTATCCAGCGCGACTTCCTGGCTGAGTAACTAACAGTTACTGCCTGAGCAAAGCAAGCATTGCTAAAGAGACCCGGTTCTGCCTCGTGCAGGACCGGGTCTCTTGCTTTTGAGTCAACGAAACCACCACGAAGGGGACAGGCACCCTTGTGGTGGTTTTACTTGTGTTGTACTTTAGCGCGATGTAGTACTACCCGAGGCCGAAGGGAGCCCAACATGTTTAAGAACACGCAACAGCTCCTAGGCCTAGCGCTACTAGATTGGATAGCGCGCTAGGGTTGTAATCTCGCTATAACGATTTGTTGTACCCGGGTGCGCTATCGTCTGCCGCTTTCAGGCGTGATGAGCGACACGGGTATTTTTCTATCTCTAGGCCTTCTCTCTCCTGAAAGCCATCTGTCATAAAACGGTCAATCAGGAGGAACATATAAGCCGCAAAATCACAATCTTTGACGCCACCCTGTGCGACGGTGAGCAGTCGCCGGGCGCCAGCATGAATACCGAGGAAAAGCTCTTCATCGCCCGCCAGCTGGTGCGCATGAACGTGGACGTTATCGAGGCGGGCTTTCCCATCTCGAGTCCTGGTGACTTTCGCTCCGTACAGGAGATTGGCAAGATTGCGGGCGACCGATGCACGGTATGCGGCCTGACGCGCGCTGTCGACAGGGATATCGAAGTGGCTGCAGAGGCGCTCAAAACGGCCCAGAGGCCCCGTATCCATACAGGGCTGGGTGTGAGCACCAGTCACCTGCGCGACAAGCTCCATATGACTGAGGAAAGGGCAATTGAGTGAGCGATCCATGCCGTCAAACATGCTCGCAAGTTCGTTGACGATGTTGAGTTTTATGCCGAGGATGCCGGCCACTCCGATCAGGAGTTTCTGGTGCGCATTATCGAGGCGGCCGTAAAGGCCGGTGCCACGGTCGTGAACATCCCCGATACGATGGGCTACAACATGCCGTGGGACTTTGGCGCCCGCATCCGTGACCTGCGCGGGCGCTGCGGGTGCGGCCGGTCAGCGTGCGGTCGACGTGATGGAGTATCGCGAGTACGAGATTGAGCGCATTGCGCGCCAGGCATTTGAGGCGGCGCGCAAACGTCGCGGCAAGGTGACGAGCGTTGATAAGCGCAACGTGCTGGAGACGAGCCGCATGTGGCGCGAGATCGTGCATCGCGTGCAAGACGAGGAGTACTCCGACGTGGAGCTTGAGGACCTGCTCGTCGACAACGCCGCCATGCAGCTCATCAGTCGACCGGCAGACTTTGACGTCGTGGTGACGGAGAACATATTCGGCGACATCCTGTCCGATGAGGCGGCTCAGATTACCGGATCGCTCGGTATGCTTGCCTCTGCCTCGCTGGATGATGGCGTATCGCTGTTTGGGCCGAGCGCCGGCAGCGCTCCTGACATCGCGGGGCTCGGCGTGGCCAATCCGCTGGCTCAAATCTTGTCGGTGGCGATGCTGCTGACCTACGCGCTCGACATGGGCGAGCAAGCCGCGTGGATCGAGAGCGCCGTGGCGCGCGTGCTCGACGAGGGCTGGCGCACCCGTGACATCGCCGATGTCAACACCCCGGCAGATAAGATCCTCGGCACCACGACGATGGGCGACAAGGTCGTCGCCGCGCTGTAGGCGATGCCGATTCAAGCTGTCAAATATCTCAATCTGTAACATCTAAGGGGCAAAATCGTTCCTACCTGTTACAGATTGAGATTTTCGGCCGAGCATCCGTGGTCTGTCTCGATCTGTAACAGCTAACCGATTATTTGGGCCCTACCTGTTACAGATTGAGACAAACCGTTGGGACAGGTCGGACGAGTCAGCAAAACCACCACAAAGGTGCCGGTCCCCTTCGTGGTGGTTTTTAGCGCAACGAGGTGTTCCCAGCCGACCATACGGGCGGCCTTGCGCTCACGCTGCTCGATGACAGCACATCTTTAGACGCGAAGTGCGGAACCGGGTGCATATACGAGCCGCGTAGCGTTACGAATTCATGGGAATGACCGTATCGCCAATTTGTACGCTTGCAATCTTGTCTGTGTCACAAACTTGCGAGAACGGCCAGGTCTTGTGGACATCAGTGGTGCCGTTATCCAGTTTATTTGCGAAATAGCCGCTGTGGCTGGTTGCGTCCTCAACATGACCGTCTTTGAACGTCACGATGAGGGGTATGTTGCCAACGGCATCCATAGACTCCTCCATGTTTTGAGACATCTTGCCGCTGTTGTTGTCGTGTTCGATGGAACGATCTATGTTGTAGCGGACTGAAACGCCAACGCAGGATACGGTGGCCTCTTGAATCGTCGCCTTGGTGCCGTTAAAGTTGACCGATTTGGGCGCGGGAATCGTAACGGATGTATCTTCGTAATTCAGCTGGAACTTAAGATCCCATGGGCCCGTAAGTATTTTCTTATACTCGGGAAGCTCTTTGCCAGCACGTGGCACAACGAGAGAGTTGATATGCGTGCGGACGGTCCTGCCCATAAGGCCGGGTGATTCAACGCTGAACTGTGCAAAGTATTGAATGCTGGAGTCATTGGGGTTCTTGTCAATGAGCCATGATTGGCCTTGGCCGCCATGCTCGCCATCAACGTATACGTTTCCATCGACACTTCCGGCGATAGTTCCGTTCTCGCCCGGATCGGAAAGCTTTTTCAGGGCAGCGGGATCGTCGAACGTAAGCGTATAGGCGATGGTAACCATATCCTTGTCGCCCATGATGGCGTCGGCGGTCACGGTGACTCCGTTGTTGGAGCAGCTAGCACCGACGGGCCGGCCAATACGGTCGATGATCTCGGTTTGAGAAGCAGGTCCGTCAAAGATGTCGGAAAGCATGTCAGAAGGAAGCGGCAGGACGCCTGTTGCCATAGCCGTGCCAGCGCCTCCAATGACGATAGCGAGGACTGCCGTTACAGCGGCAATGCGAGCGACTGTTCTTACGGGATGGCGGGCGATGCGCGGCTTGCGTCGCGTGCCATTAAAGTTGCTTTGAGCGGTCGCCGCATCGCTCGAGGCGACGGACTGAGCAATCGAGTTTGCCATGTGCTGCTTCGCATTATCGGTAAACGAAATGTGCTCCAGGGCGTGGCGATAGTCATTCGAATTCGTAGTCATTGTGGTCTCCTTTCAAGGAAAGCCGAAGTGACGCACGTCCGCGGCTAAGGTGCTGGGCGGTTGCAGCTGGCGTCGCGTGAACGGCGTCTGCGATTTCCCTGATGCTCATGCCTGCGTAGTAGTGCAAAAAGATGGCGATGCGCTGTGCTTGAGGCAGGGCCGTGACAGCGGAAAGAATGGCGCAGTCGCGTTGCGCGAATTCTTGCTCGGTATGTGTTACGGGTGCGCAGAAATCGGGGAGCGAATCGAGGTCGACAACCGGGTGATTCGCGTGCGTACGGCCGATATCGCGACATGCGTTCAGTGCGACTCGGATCACCCAAGCACGTTCGTGTTCGAGCGAGTCGAACGGTTGAGTGCGTTGGAGAATCTTGATCAGCGTGTCCTGGCAGATGTCTTGAGCGTCGTCAGCGGATCCTAGGGCCGAATAGCACAATCGAAGGATGAGGTCGGAATACGTGTCGACCAAGCGCTTTGCTTCCCGCTCGATCTGATCGGCATCGCATCGGAGCGTGCTATTGCGGTTACGGCGTGCAGGCATAGTGTCACCTCCAATTGGTCGTGGTGGATATAGGGAAGGCGTCTCGCGAGGTCCCTCTACATACAACACGGTCGAGACTGCATAAGTTGACAAAAAAAGACGGCACGTGAGCGCCGTCCTTACAAAACAATGAGTGTTCTCGTTAATTACACAAGCACCGTGATGGACAGGTCGGACGAGTCAGCAAAACCACCATAAAGGTGCCTATCCCCTTCGTGGTGGTTGTTGGCAGTTACCAGGGGGTTCTGGCGGTTGAAGACTCGATTGCTTCGTGGCGTTTGAGCTCGCGGCGCATGGTTTGCGAGTTGAGCCAAGCGGCCTTCCAACCGCGCGTGGGGTAGCGCGCTTCATCCAGCTCAAACTGCGTATAGCCGCACGCGTTGATGATTGTTGTCCCGCATGCATGCTGGCGCTCACGCTGAAAGTCGCGACCATAGCATTGGTGCACATGCCCGTGCACCATGTAGTCGGCCCCCCAGGACTCAAGCGCTGTGTTAAAGCACTCAAACCCTCGATGCGGCAGATCGTCCAGATCACCCATACCGGCGGCGGGTGCATGGGTAAGCAGAATGTCGCACCCGCCGACCATCCTAACCTTACGCGACAGCTTACGCATGCGCTTGGACATCTCGCGTTCGGTGTACATGTTGGCGCCGTCGCGATAACGCATGGACCC
The DNA here is from genome assembly GCA_958446785.1 of uncultured Collinsella sp. Lineage (GTDB taxonomy): Bacteria > Actinomycetota > Coriobacteriia > Coriobacteriales > Coriobacteriaceae > Collinsella. Next base: position 9,626 of record CAUCXP010000031.1, read on the forward strand.
GCCAAGGCCCGCAATGCGAATCCCCCGGTACGTGTACACGCTGTCTTCCACGCAGATACATCCGCCCGGTGCATGACGTGCGTAGCGGTCGTCGTGGTTGCCGCGAACGTAGATGAGCGGTTTGTTGATGACGGTGACCAAAAACTCAAGATAGTCCGGGTCCAGATCGCCGGCAGACAGAATCAGGTCGACACCCTCAAAGCGCTCCTTGCGAAAGCACTCCCATAGGCATCGCTCTTCGGTATCGGCTATGGCAAGGATCTTCATAGGGCGCGGACTTTCGGCTCATCGTCGAGTTGTGGAATGGTGCCCACCACGTTGTCGGCCAGCCAGTCCATCTCGACGATTTGCGTGCTCGGCAGTGGGGGAAAGCCCTCGATCTGCACCACGCCGTCTTGGCTATGGAGCTCGCCGCCAAATGGATTGATGGAGCCCTCGACGATGCCATTGCGGAGCAGCTGAACAAGCTTGCGCGTCTGATAGGGCAGGCCCGGAGCGTAGCGAATGTCGATGATGCCCGAGCTCATACCATACCAGTAGTTGACGGCACGAACCTGGCTGTCGTCACTGGTCTCATCCCAGGTGCCGTGCAGCAGGCTTCGCACGATAAGCTCGTAGTATCGGCCCCAGTTCCATACCGGCATGGCGATGCCGACGACCTTGCCATCGACCAGGCGGTGGAGTCCGTAGGCCGTAGGGTCTTCGAGCGACTTGGACATGTCAGCGCCGGTCATAACGCTCACGCCTTCGCGGCACATGGCCTCGGCAAGACCGCCGGCGGGCACATCGCCCCAGGTCAGGATAATTTGCGCGCGGGGGTCGAGCAGCGAGGCGCCAATCGCAAAGGCGTTGATCTCGCTAAGCGCGCCCGACGCAAAGACGGACGCGTGGTAACCAATGCGATGGTTGTCCGCCATACTGGCGGCAAGGGCGCCCAGGAGGAACTTGGCCTCGTACATCTTGCCAAAGTACGAACGGACGCTTTGGTGGGGAAGGCCGATAGAGCAGTTGAGAAACCGCACCTGGGGATACTCAACGGCTGCCCTGAGCGTGTATTCCATCAGACGGTGCGAGGTCGAGAAGATGACGTTGTCTCCATGTTTGACAGCCGTTTCCACGGCGGCGTAGAACATGTCCGGATCGTGGCAGTCCTCGAATGCCTCGGTGCGCACGATGCCGCCAAAGTGCTCGTCGAGATACTGGCGCCCCTGGTCGTGCAGGCTGTCCCAGCTCGACGTAACGCAGGGGAATTCATGGATAAAGGCGATGCGCAGGGGGTTGGCAGCCGAGTAGACGGTCTTGCTCATAAAGAAGTTGAGCACGCCCGAGGTAGCTTTTGTCGGTGCGCCCTCTTTCTCGTTGGGCTGCGGCGCTTCGACAAGATCGACTTTGTCCTCGTCGCTTTTGCCGGCAATGATCAGCTCGCGCCAAATCTTGCACAGGCGGTTTACGACGATGTCCGTCGGCGTATCCAGCAGGCGGTCCTGGTTGTACACGTTGAGGTAGACGAGCATGGCGTCGGCGGGCGTAATGTCCAGATGGTCGCCGCCGGCGCGCAGGTAGGCGCGTTTAAAGAGTAGGAAGGTGTGGCGCAGGTAGTCGACCTTTTTCTGTGGCCACTTTTCGACAAGGTCCTGGCCGAGCATCTTGGCGAGCGTCTCGTAGCTTCCCTCGCGCGAGAACTCGATCTCGTATAGGGGGCAGACGCGCCAAAACGCGCAGAACTCGCCGTACAGGCGACTTTCGACGGAATCCCATTTGCTGGGGTAGAGACGGGTGACCTTGGCCGAAACCGTCGGGGCATCCAGGAATTTGAGGACGCTGACGCGCTTGTTGCCCTCCTGGACGTA
>CAUCXP010000032.1 GCA_958446785.1 uncultured Collinsella sp.
GGCGGTTCGGGCGGCACGTTCCCCATCGAGATGACCGGCCCCGTGTTCCAGGCGATCTATCCGTTCCTGCCGTTTACTCACGGCATCAACGCCATGCATGCCGCCATGGCTGGCGCCTACCATATGGAGTACTGGGTTGAGCTGGGTATTCTGGCGAGCTATCTGATTCCGTCGCTGGCCCTGGGCGTCGTCTTCCGCCGTCCGGTCATCAAAGCCAACGACTGGATTATCGAAAAGCTGGAGTCGACCAAATTGATTTAATACAGCAACGTAAACGCTGTCGGAACATCGAGGATTTCTGTTCCGACGCTTTAGTTGAGTGAATTGCATGGGCTGCTTGGTTGTTGCTACAGTAGCGGGGCGTGCCGGGGGTCCGGTGCGCCCTGTTTTTATTTGACCATGAGGCGGCATGCGGTCACGCGCGTGCGGACACCACGCCCAGATTGAGCGCGAGGATGCCCTATGCCCCAGCATGTCACTGACAATATCGAAATGATGCCCGATGGCCCTGTGGCTCGCGAGGACCTGGGTGCGGGCGGCACCTCCCGTGGTGCCGGTGCTCGTTCGCCGTTGTTCTGGAAAGTTCTACTGCTTTCGGTGGCGATTATCTGGGGTTACTCCTTTACCACTATGAAGGACGCGCTCGACACCATTCCGGTGTTTGAACTGCTCTACGTGCGCTTTCTGCCTGCGGCGTTGGTCATGTTTGTCATCTTCCACAAGCGCATCATCGCGCACCTCAACGCCCGCAATCTTATCGTCGGACTTGGAATGGGCACACTTATGTGGGCCGCCTACGTCCTGCAGACGGTCGGTCTGGCGCACACCACGGCGGGCAAGAACGCGTTTTTGACGGGTACGTACTGCATCCTCGTGCCCTTTGCGAGCTATTTTCTGAGCGGCGAAAAACTCACCCGCTATAATCTGGGCGCGGCACTGCTGTGCTTGGCGGGCATTGGCCTGGTGGCGCTTGATAGCGTCGAGTTCAACATCGGCGATGCCATTACGCTGGGCGGCGCGGTTTTCTTCGCCATCCAGATGGCGGTGACCGCCAAGTACGGTCGCAAAATGGACATCAACGTCATCACGTTTTGGATGTTTGTGGGCAATGGCGTGCTGAGCCTGATCTCGTCGCTGCTATTCGAGACCCAGGCGCCTCTGTCCGTGTGGACGCCGAATTTTATCTGTGTGATGGCGTTTCTCTCGGTGGGCTGCACATGCGTGGCTCTGCTCATCCAAAACGTCGGCCTGGCGCATGTCCCGGCTTCGACGGGCTCGCTGCTCCTTTCGATGGAGTCGCCTTCGGGCGTGTTGTTTTCGGTGCTGCTGATGGGGGAGGCGCTCACCTCGCGCCTGCTCGCCGGCTTTGTGCTTATCTTCCTGTCGATTATCTTGAGCGAGACTCACTTCGATTTTTTGCGTCGAAAGCCGCGCCCGCAATTGTAAACAACTTGTTGCGCCGCCCTCCTGGGGCGGCATTTTTTATGCCTCGCCCTTAAAGTTGTACCTTGCGCTTTACGCTATCAAAGTGCTTACTGAAAAAACGTTACTGGAGGGCATTTATGGCACCAGCTCAGTCCGATCTTCAACCGCAATCAGCGCCCAAGGCCACCGCGGCGGCGCAGGCCGCTATCGGTGACGGTCTTGTTGCAGAAGCTCAGGCGTTTGCCAACGAGCTTGCCGCATGGCGCCATGATCTCCATCAAACGCCTGAGCTCGGTAACAACCTTCCGCAGACGTCCGCCTTTATCCAGGCGCGTCTGGACGAGATGGATATTCCCTATGCCGTGCTTGTTGACGGCACCTGTGTCGTTGGCCTAATCGGTGCCGGCGCGGCAGCTGCTGCTCGGGGTAACGGTACGTGCACGGACAAACAGGCCGGTACGGTCATCATGCTCCGTGGCGACATGGATGCCCTGCCTGTTGCTGAAGAGTCAGGCGAGCCTTTCGCCTCTACGAACGGCTGCATGCATGCTTGCGGCCACGATATGCATGCGACGGCGCTGCTTGGCGCGGCGCGTCTGCTCAAGGCTCGCGAGGCCGAGCTTGTCGATGCCAATGCCACCGTCAAACTGCTGTTCCAGCCGGGTGAGGAGACCTTTGAGGGCGCACGCGCTGCCATCGCCGACGGCTTGCTCGAGAACCCGCGTCCCCAGGCTGCCTTTGCCATGCACGTTAACAGCCAATCGCCGCTTGGCCTGGTGCTCTATGGGAGTCCGGCGCTCTCGGGTGTGTACGGTTTCCGCATCACGCTGCAGGGCAAGGGTGGCCACGGGTCCAGCCCCGAGATTTGCATCGACCCCATTACGGCCGGCGTGCATGTGCACCTGGCGCTTCAGGAGCTTATCTCCCGTGAGGTGCCGGCGGCCAAGGAGGTCGCGCTTACCGTGGGTAAGTTCGCTGGCGGCTTGGCGGCCAACGTCATCCCCGACACCTGCGTGCTCGAGGGAACGTTGCGCGGCTTCGATGTCGAGCTCATGGAACATCTTAAGACCCGCATCGCGGAGGTCGTCAACGGCGTTGCCGCAACGTATCGCACGCCGGCGACTATCGAGACGCTCTCGGATGTTCCGCCGCTGGTACTCGACGACGGCATGACGCAGGCGTCGCTTGGCTACGTGGGCGCGGTGCTGCCCAAGGCTGCCTTCCTGCCGCTGTTCCACGCCATGGCGAGCGAGGACTTCGCGTTGATCTCGAGCGAGATCCCGAGTGCGTACTTTACCGTGGGCGCTGCCGTGACTGATACGGACGAGCATTTTGCTCAGCATCATCCCAAGGCACGTTTTAGCGATGCCGAGCTTCCCCTTGGCGCCGCGGCTTATGCTGCCGTCGCTTTGGGCTACATCGCCGACCACCGGTAGCACCCAATCTTGCTACTCGTTTGCTTAAAAAGGAACAGTATGTCTCAGCAACGTAAGTTCTTCCCCGGCTGGCTCGTGGTGGCCTCCGGCTTTGTGATCATGGCCACGTGCTACACCATTTTCGTCAACTGCATGAGCCTGTTCCAGCCGCTCATCGTCAGCGACTTGGGGATATCTCTTGCGCAGTACAACATCTCCAACGCCCACGATCGCTGCGTCTAAGCAGTTTGGCATGGCCGACCTCGGTAAGGTCACGGGCACCATTACCTCGCTCGAGATGGTCGGCGGCACCGTGGGCGCCATCGTCTCGGGCGTGCTGTTCGATGCCACGGGCTCCTTTGCGAGCATCTGGATTGTGTGCCTGGCGTGCTCCGTGGTCATGCTGGCGTTCTTGCTGGCGTCTGAGCCCATCGCCGCCAAGCTGCGCGCGAGCGTGGCGGGGGAGTAGACGTCAGTCGCTCTTTTCTGTTTGCCCCGTTCTGTTCGTGGCCGCCCTGGAAGCCGAATGGATGCTCGTACCATCATTCGGTTTCCAAGGCGGCCACGGGCCTACGAAATGATCCGTTTTCCTCCGTCCCCAGCAGATCATGTGACCCAAAGGGGTCGGAGGAAAGCGGATCGGCTGCCGCGGCGGCGCATCTGGCCGAACGAGCCCCCATACCCTCGTTCGGTCAGATGCACCGCCGCTGTTTGTGTTTGTGCCGTATAATGACCACTACCTATGACGCGATACAAAAGAAAGGTGTTTGCCCATGCAGGCACAGAAGGCGGAGGGAACCCGCGACCTTATCGGCGCTGAGATGCGCGCCTGGCAAAAGATGCAGCAGATCGCTGCCGGCGTGTTCGAGCCGTTTGGCTTTAAGCCCATCGAGACGCCCGCCATCGAGCAGGTGGACGTGTTTGTCCACGGCATCGGCCAGTCGACCGACGTCGTGCGCAAGGAGATGTTCCGCGTCTTTAGCGGCGCCAACCTGGAGCGCGTCTTTGCTGAGGGCACCGATAGCAAGCTCAAGCCCAAGCAGCGCCTGGCGCTTCGTCCCGAGGGCACGGCCGGTGTGGTGCGCGCCGTCGTGGAGAACAACCTGGTGCCCCAGGGCTCCACGCCGTTTAAGGCGTACTACGCCGAGGCCATGTTCCGTGGCGAGCGTCCCCAGAAGGGTCGCCTGCGCCAGTTCCACCAGGTGGGCATCGAGTGGCTCGGCGCTCCCGATCCGGCAGCAGACGCCGAGTGCATCATCATGCTCATGGAGTTCTACAAGCGCCTTGGTTTCGATCTTTCCAAGCTCCGTCTGCTCATTAACTCGATGGGCGATGCCCAATGCCGTCCGGCCTATCGCGAGCAGGTCAAGCAGTTTATCCTCGATCACGCCGACGAGATGTGCGACGAGTGCCGCGAGCGCGCCGAGCTCAATCCGCTGCGTGCCTTCGACTGCAAGAACGACCACTGCCGCGAGATCATGGCCGACGCACCGCTGATGGGCGACAACCTGTGCGACGAGTGCCGCGAGCACTACGAGCAGGTCAAGCGCTATCTGGATGCCGCCGGTATCGAGTATGTCGAGGATCCCACACTGGTGCGTGGTCTGGACTACTACACCCGTACCGTCTTTGAGGTCGAGGCTCCCGGCGCCGGTGTCGGCTCCATTGGTGGCGGCGGTCGCTATGACGGTCTGGTCGAGCTCGAGGGTGGCAAGCCCACGGCGGGCGTCGGCTTCGCTGTCGGTTTTGAGCGCGCCCTGCTGGCCCTGCAGGCCTTTGGTAACGACTTGGGTGCCGAGGAGGCCCCGTGCGTCTACGTCGCCAACGCCGGCAAGGAGCTGCGCCAGAACGTCTTTGCCATCACGCAGGAGCTTCGCGCCGCTGGCATCGTGACCGAGGCCGACTACCAGGGTCGTTCGCTCAAAGCTCAGTTTAAGCAGGCCGACAAGGTTGGCGCCAAGCTCATTTTGGTCCTGGGTGGCGACGAGCTTGCCGCCGGCAAGGTCAAGGTGCGCGACATGGAGAGCCATGAAGAGGTCCTTGCCGATCTGGCCAACGTCGTCGAGGCGGTTCGCGAGCGCCTGTAGCGCATCATTTTGAGCTGCGGGTCCGCTTGAGTGTCTCGTCCATTGCGAGCGATTGTTACGGGGGTGTTTCGCATTTATGCGGAATGCCCCCGTTTGTGTATGCCGTCCACCGAGAAATACGACCATTTAGAGCAAAAACCCTTGCAATGCAGAAAATACTTTTGTGTGGTAAAGCGCAATCAGTGTCGAAAGTATTTCGCAAGCGCCTATAATGAATACCGCATGTTACGTGCATAGAAGGAGGAATGGGAGGAAACGTGGCTGAGAACCTAAGCAACCAGTCTGTACCCGAAGCCGCGGCGCGCGTCGCTGCCGTGGTCAACCGCCTCGTTAACCGAATCGGCTCGAATGCCGAATCCAAGGAGCGTCTCGCTGAGATCGAGATCCCCGAGGAGCTGCGCGACAATCTGGCGCTGTTCTTGCGCCTGGAGCGCCGTGTGCTTAGCGAGTATGATCCCGAGATCGCGGACCTGTTCGACAAGATTTTGACAGCCGAGATTGTGGCCAACGCCGGAAACCCCGGCACCCGTGCTGCCGACGAGTCCGTCGACGAGCAGGGCGTGCCCACTGCCGACGAGCCCACCGCCGTGGCGTTTCGCGAGGTCGTTGATCTGATCGACAGTCTGCCGCTCGATAAGCAGCAGGTTATCGTCCGCGCCTTTACGAGCTTCTTCCATCTGGCAAACCTGTCGGAGGAGAACTACCGCGTGGCGCAGCTGCGCGAGCGCGAGGCCGGCGCATCGACCGATACCGTGGTCGATCCCGCCAACGAGCTCACCGTCGCCTATCACCAGTTGGTAAACGAGATGGGTGTCGAGGGCGCCAACGAGCTGCTCGACAAGCTGGAGTTCCACCCTGTCTTTACCGCACATCCCACCGAGGCCCGTCGTAAGGCCGTCGAGGGCAAGATTCGCCGTATTTCCAACCTGCTGGAGGAGCGTCCGCGCCTGGGCGGCTCCGACCTAGTGGAGAACGAGCGCCATATGCTGCAGGAAATCGACGCCCTGGTGCGTACGAGCCCCATCGCGCTCAAGAAGCCCACGCCGGTCGAGGAAGCCGATACCATCATCGACATCTTCGATAACACGCTGTTCGACGTCATCCCCGTTATCTATCGTCGTTTTGACGACTGGGTGCTGGGCGACAAGGCGGGTACCGTGCCGCCGCTGTGCCCGGCGTTCTTCCATCCCGGCAGCTGGATCGGTTCCGACCGCGACGGTAACCCCAACGTCACCGCCAAGGTGAGCCGTGAGGTCGCCGCCAAGTACTTCACCCACATGGTGCTCAAGCTCGAGGACAAGTGCCGCCGCATCGGCCGCAACCTCACGCTCGAGGCCACCTACAGCAAGCCGTCTGCCGAGCTCATCAACCTGTGGAACCATCAGGTCGAGATGAGCACCCAGTACACCGCACGCGCCGAGTTGATCTCCGAGCACGAGCCGCATCGCGCCGTCATGCTCGTCATGGCAGATCGTCTGAACGCCACCGTTCGTCGCATCACCGACACCATGTATCACAGCGCCGATGAGTTCCTGGATGACCTGCGTGTCGTTCAGCGCTCCCTGGCCGCCTGCGGTGCCGTCCGTGCTGCCTACGGCCCGGTCCAGACCATCATCTGGCAGGTCGAGTCCTTCGGCTTCCATATGGTCGAGATGGAGTTCCGTCAGCACTCCTTGGTGCATGCCCGCGCCCTCAAGGATATCCACGAGAACGGTATCCATGGCGACCTGCAGCCCATGACGCGCGAGGTCATCGATACCTTCCGTGCCATCGGTTCCATCCAAAAGCGCTACGGCAAGAAGATGGCGCACCGCTACATCATCTCGTTCACCAAGAGCGCCCAGCATGTGGCCGACGTCTTTGAGCTTGCCCACCTGTCCTTTGCACACGAGGAGGATGTCCCCGAGCTCGACGTGATCCCGCTGTTTGAGCAGCTCGAGGACCTCGAGGGCTGCGTCGACGTGCTCGACCAGATGCTTACGCTGCCCGTGGTGCAGAAGCGCCTTGCCCAGACCAACCGCCGCATGGAGGTCATGCTGGGCTATTCCGACTCCTCCAAGGATGCCGGGCCTACCACGGCCATGCTCGCGCTGCACTCCGCGCAGGAGCGCATTGCCAAGTGGGCCGAGAAGAACGATATCGACCTGGTGCTCATGCACGGTCGCGGCGGTGCCGTGGGCCGTGGCGGCGGTCCGGCCAACAAGGCCGTGCTGGCGCAGCCCAAGGGTTCGGTCAACTGCTTCTTTAAGCTCACCGAGCAGGGCGAGGTCATCTTTGCCCGTTACGGCAACCGCACGCTGGCTCAGCGCCATGTTGAGTCCGTTGCCGCCGCAACGCTTTTGCAGTCGGCTCCGAGCGTCGAGAAGACCAACACCGAGACCACGCAGAAGTTCTGGGATATGGCCGAGAAGCTCAACGCCGTAAGCCACGAGCGCTATCTGGACCTGCTGAACACCGAGGACTTTACACCGTGGTTCTCGACCGTGACGCCGCTGACCGAGGTCGGTCTGCTGCCGATTGGCTCGCGCCCGGCCAAGCGCGGTTTGGGTGCCAAGTCGCTCGACGACCTGCGTACCATTCCGTGGATCTTCAGCTGGAGCCAGGCGCGCATTAACCTGGCCGCTTGGTACGGCCTGGGCACCGCCTGCGAGCAGTTTGGCGACCTTGACCAGCTCAAGGCTGCCTACCAGGAGTGGCCGTTCTTCCGCACCTTTATCGACAACATCGAGATGTCGATCGCCAAGACCGACCAGCGCATCGCCAAGATGTACCTGCACCTAGGCGATCGCCAGGATTTGTCCGAGAAGGTCTTCACCGAGATGCAGCTCACGCGTAAGTGGGTTCTTGCCATCGTCGGTGACGAATGGCCGCTGCAGCGCCGCCGTGTGCTCGGCTGCGCCGTCCGTGTGCGTAATCCCTACGTCGACGCCCTGTCCATCGCCCAGGTCCGCGCCCTTCGCGAGGTGCGTATGAACCAGGACGAGATGGCCGAGGAGAAGAAGGCCGAGTACATGAGCCTGATTCTTTCGACTGTGACCGGCGTCTCGGCAGGATTGCAAAACACGGGGTAATCGATAGCCCTGTAGTCGCTGTCCGGGGCTGCCGTATGTTTACTTTCCGGCGCGTCCTCGGACATGCAAGAAGCCCTCGCTGCGCACTTCGTGCGGCGAGGGCTTCTTGCGTCCTGCGGAGTGCGCCGGAAAGTAAACATACGACAGCCCCTGCGATGTCCGGTCTTCGGCGGATTACTGGCTGGGGGAATAATGGCGCGCTTCGCGCGTTTGGAAAAGGCTTCGTGCTGCGGAATGCATTCAGAGGGAGACCCATCGGGCCCTTTTGTCCTCGGTCTTCGGGGATTGGGGCTGATGAGAATTAAGTGCGCTTCGCGCCTTACGATTGTAGCGGCTGCGGTCTCGTTTGGGATCGCGGCCGTTTTGTTGTGGGTCAAATATGAACGTTGTGTTAATGAGTCGGTGGACGGTGGTGTTTTTCGGTGAGCGGCGTATCCTTCCAACGGTTTATCTAGTGTGTCAGTTGAAAGGAAGAGGGCGCTCATCATTGTTTGAATGTGAACTGCCGTTTGACCACAAGACGTTGCATCTGGAGCTCGAGGATAAGAACTTCGCGGGTGTGATGGAAGGTCATCAAAACGAGTTTAAGACTGCGAAATCGCAGGAAGAGCTGGTAGAGGAGTCGCTTGCCAACTCTTATGGCTCGCCTTCGCTCGAGGAGCTTTGTACTGGCAAAAAGGACATCGTCATCATTAGTTCCGACCACACGCGCCCCGTTCCCTCGCGTGTGACGATGCCTATTCTGCTGCATCACATTCATGCCGCTGCGCCCGAGGCTCGCGTGCGTATTTTGGTTGCTACGGGTATGCACCGTCCGTCGACGCACGAGGAGCTCGTCAATAAGTATGGTGAGGAGATCGTTGCCAACGAGGAAATCGTTATGCATGTCGCGACCGACGACAGCATGATGAAAAAGATCGGCACCCTGCCTTCTGGTGGCGAGTGCATCATCAACAAGATCGCTGCCGATTGCGACCTGCTGCTTGCCGAGGGCTTCATTGAGCCGCACTTCTTTGCCGGTTTCTCTGGCAGCCGTAAGTCCGTCCTGCCCGGCATCGCCAGCTATAAGACCATCATGTACAACCACAACGGTCAGTTTGTGAACGATTCCCATTCGCGTGCCGGCAACCTGTGCCACAACCACGTGAGCGAGGATATGTTTGCCGCTGCCGAGATGGCTCACCTTGCCTTTGTGCTCAACGTGGTGCTCAACGGCAAGCACGAGGTCATTGGCTCCTTTGCCGGCGACATCCACAAGGCGCACGAGGCCGGCTGCGACTTCGTGAAGAGCCTTGCCGGCGTTGAGCCCGTCGAGTGCGAGATTGCCATCACTACCAACGGTGGTTACCCGCTCGACCAGAACATCTATCAGGCCGTGAAGGGCATGTGCGCTGCCGAGGCCACGCTTCCCGAGGGCGGTGTGATCATCGATGTCGCCGGTTGTGCCGACGGTCACGGTGGCGAGGGCTTCTATCACAACATCGCCGACAACGATCCGGCGGAGTTTGAGCGCGCCTGCATCGACCGTCCTAAGGACGAGACCCTGCCTGACCAGTGGACGAGCCAGATTTTCGCCCGTATCCTGGCGCATCACCCTGTGATCATGGTCACCTGTGCGATCACCAGATGCTCAAGGATATGCACATGACGCCGGTCAACACCCTCGAGGAGGCGCTCAAGCTCGCCTTTGAGATGAAGGGTGTCGATGCCAAGGTGGCCGTCATTCCCGATGGCCTGGGCGTTGTCGTCGCGCAGCACTAGTGTGCGGCTTAAACGAATCGTTTATAACCGACAAGAAAGATAAGGTTTTATGCTTACCAAACTCCTCTGCGAATTCGGCGCGACGGCCCTCATGATCGTCTTTGGCGTGGGCGTTCACTGCGATACCGTGCTCAAAGGCACCAAGTATCAGGGCTCTGGCCATATGTTTGCCATCACCACCTGGTCTTTTGGCATCTCGGTCTGCCTGTTTGTCTTTGGCGGCGCCGTGTGCATGAACCCCGCTATGGTGCTTGCCCAGTGCATCGTCGGTCTGGTGCCGTGGGGCAACTGCATCCCCTTCATGCTTGCCGATATGCTCGGCGGCTTTGTGGGTGCTGTGATCGCTTGGTTTATGTATGCCGATGAGTTCAAGGCTTCCGAAGGTGTCGTCGATCCCATTGCTCAGCGCAACATCTTCTCGACCAACCCCACCACCGAGGGTACGAACTATGCCCGCAACTTCTTCTGCGAGGCCATCTGCACCTTTGTGTTCATCAGCGCCATCCTTGCTGCTGCTAGCCGTGCTGGTGAGAACGTTCTGTTGCTCGCCATCTGCGTCGGCCTGATTGTCTGGGCCGTTGGCATGGGCATGGGCGGCATCACCGGCTTCGCCATGAACCAGGCTCGTGACCTTGGTCCTCGCATGGCCTATCAGGTGCTGCCGATCAAGAACAAGGCTGACAACAACTGGAAGTACGGCCTGCTCGTTCCTGGCATCGCTCCGTTTGTCGGTGCCATCGTGGCTGCGTTGTTTGTGCATGGTTTCTTGGGCATGTTCTAGTCCAAGGCTACATAGTTGTCCGCTGGCCGCATGGGGTAACTTCCCAGCGCGTCCTCGGACATGCAAAAGGGCTCGCTGCGCACTTCGTGCGGCGAGCCTTTTTGCGTCCTGCGGAATGCGCTGGGAAGTTACCCCATGCGGCCAGCTGCGGGATTTTAGTCGCGTTGGAACAAGCAACCCAACATATAAATCTGAATTTGGATGGGAGGGGCTTGTTGCTGATAGGGGCGCTGGGCTGTTGTTGACACTTTGGGATGCGTGGCGCCCTGGGTTGGGGTGATGCTTTGGGATGAGCTTCTTACTTAGTTGAAGAGGGGCTTAATGGCTGATAGGTAGTCTTTGGCTACTTCGGTCTTATCTGCTTGGAAGTTGTGCCAGGCCCACCATTGGACCATTCCTACGAAGCTTGAGGCTATGTGGTGTAGTAGGAAGCTTCGGTCCATGGTGGCGGCGGGGCCGTTTGGGTCGGTAGGGACGGTTTCGGCTGCCCGTGACATGATGGTCTTGCGTAAGCAGTCGGCGAAGACGCGTGAGCCGGCGCCGGCTACGAGGGCTCGTACACCCTGGCGGCGCTCCCAGAGGTTGTTGAGGATATGCTCGACCTGCACGAGTGGGTCGTCGAGCGGTGTGCCATCGTCGTCGAGTCGCAGGTGGACATGTCCCGGGTGGTGAAGTCGGGGTGGTCGTGGAGGCTGACGCAGGGAAAGCGCTCCAGCAGCTCGGCCACCCGGGC
>CAUCXP010000033.1 GCA_958446785.1 uncultured Collinsella sp.
CGGTTCCATCTGGATTTCAATCCCCAGCTTGTCAAAGTAGCGGTCCATGTATGCGGGGTATTTACCGCGCGCCATGATATCGGTGTAGAACCAGTTGGAATACTGGTCATCATGGATCGCCTGCAGGTTGTCCTCGGGACGGCAGGTGGCTGGGTAGGTACAGAAGCGGGCGATCATACCGCCGACAGGAGTGCCGGGAGAGAGCTCGTGCACCGTCTTGACGGCAAGCGCGTTGGCGATGAACTCGTGATGCAGGCACTGGAAAATCGCCTGGTCAAAGTCCTCTCCTTCCTCATCCTTTACCAGACAGACGCCGTCCCACGGGGAGAAGCGTGCAGCATTAAACTCGTTAAAGGGGAGCCAGAAGTCAACGAGGTCACCAAACTCCCTCACGATGGTCTCGACATAGCGAACAAAGAAGTCGATCGTCTTGCGGCTCTTCCAGCCGCCGTACTTAACCACCAGGTTGACGGGGATATCGTAGTGCAGCATGGTGACGAACGTCTTGATGCCGTGGCGCTTGCACTCCCCCAGCATGCTGCGGTACCACTCGATGCCCTCGCGGTTGGGTTCGGCGTCGTCGCCGTTGGGAAAGATGCGGCTCCAGCACACCGAGGTGCGGAAGAGCTTGAGGCCCATCTCGCCAAACAGCGCGATATCCTCTTTATAGTGGTGGTAGAAATCGTTTCCTCGGCGGAACGGATAGAACTCGGTGCCATCGTCTGCAAGTGCGGCCACCAGCTCATCATGGCTAAAGGGGTTGTTGTGGTGCTTCTCCTCGATCTGGTCGCGCGTCCACGTGCCGTCGAGCCAGCGGCAATCTTGAGTCGACTTGCCTTTGCCGCCCTCATTCCAGGCTCCGTCTGCCTGCGAGCACGAAATCGCCCCGCCCCACAGGAAATCGGAATCGAAGCCGGTCTTGATCTTGCCCATAGTTCCTCCCTCTATGTGACGTCCCTTTCGACGCCATCAATATACGAAGGATTTTGAGCAAGAAAAATAGCATAGAAAAGGCTAATCTATGTCAGATTTTTTGATAGTCTGCCATTAGGAAGGCAAAGGATACCGTTCAACCAAACCCCTTGGAGGCATCGCATGAAAGACCACAGGCTTAAGCACCTCCTCTATGCCCACTCCCCATCGGAGGACTGGCATCTGGAACACCCGGGGCAGCTAAGTCCCCGATACCGAAACATCCCGCAGGTCGAGATCAACGAGCGCCAGGTCTACCTCTTTGATTGGGAGAGCACCCTACAGGAAAGCCCCATCGGCCTGATCAGGGAGACGAGGTTCACCGACGTCCCCGCCCATATCAACCACGATATGGAACTCACCTTTATCTATGACGGAACCTGCGAGTTTGTTATCAACGGGCGCGCTCTCAGCCTTAAGACCGGCGATATCCTCATCTGCAACACCGGGGTCGTGCGCAGCTCGCCCAACATCAAGGGGGAAAACGATATCGTCATTTCGATGGTCTTTCGCAAGGAGTTCTTCGACTCGGTCTTTCTGAGCCGCCTGCCGGGCGCAAGCTCGCTCACCAATCTCCTCTTTGATTTTGTATCCAAGAACCGCCAGGCAACGCGCTATTTGGTGCTGCCGGAGGACTATGCCCGCCAGGCCCGAGGAATCATCGAACTACTCTATGTTGAGTACCACTTTAAGGATCTCTACTCTAACGAGTTGATGACCGATCTCGCAAGCGCCCTGTTTTTAACCATTATCCAAGGGCTCTACCGCAGGCGGGAATCGTTTGACCAAAAATCAACCGACGACGACCGCATCGTACGGGTGCTCAAACACGTGGAGCAGGAGTACAAGACCTGCACGCTCGAGAGCGCCGCGGCCATCGCAGGATACAGTCCCGCCTACCTCAGCAACCTCATCAAGGAGAAAACAGGACGCACGTTTTCGCAGATCAAGCTCGACCAGCAGCTCAGCGAAGCCGCTTATCTGCTCAACAACACCGGGCTCTCGATTACGCGCGTGGCCCAAAAGGTGGGCATTTCCAACATGTCGTATTTTTACGCCAAATTCAAAGACGTGTTTGGCATGACACCCAAGGCGTACCGGGGGCTTTCAAAATAGGAGTACCTAAGGACGAGGTACGGCACGTAAAGCAAAGAGGTAGATTTTCGGGTATGTCCCAAAAATCTACCTGCAAGGCGTTATGAGATTGGAATTGTCGGAGGACCGGGTTTGCCCCGCGCATCTAAAAGGTAGATTTCTAGGCATGTCCCAATAATCTACTGGTAGCGATGTTGAGGGCCTGAGCATCGGTGGCGTCGTGCGTGGCGAGTAGGAGCGTGCGACCGTCGAGGAGGTCGAGCACGACCT
Organism: uncultured Collinsella sp.; assembly: GCA_958446785.1. Classification (GTDB taxonomy): domain Bacteria; phylum Actinomycetota; class Coriobacteriia; order Coriobacteriales; family Coriobacteriaceae; genus Collinsella. The sequence goes on from CAUCXP010000033.1 coordinate 2,338, forward strand.
CGGCCGTCGCATCGCGCGCAGCGGTATCTAAACCGGTAAAGGGCTCGTCCAGAATCACCGCGTCGCCTGGGCACAGCAGGGCTCGAGCGATCTCGACGCGACGGCGCTGCCCGCCCGAAAGCTCGGCCACGCGAGCATGTACATCGACCCCCGGCACCAGCAGGCGCAACAGGGCCGCAGCACTCGAGGCGTCCACGCGTGCATCGGCGCACACTAGCACGTTATCCAGCGCCGCGGCGGACTCGACCAAGCGTGCATCCTGAAACACCATCGAGCACGGCGCGCACTCCCCCGCTGCCAACGAAAGCAGCGTCGACTTGCCCATGCCCGAAGCGCCCATCACACAGATACGCCCACCCGCGGGCAAGTTGAGCACCAGACCATCCAGCGCCGGCGCCCAGGGCGCGCGATCGCCCACGGCGAGCGCAAGCTCCGCTGAAGTGCCATCGCTCGCAGCCCCCGCACGCCCACGCAATCCATGCCCATGCGCCCGCACGGCCGCGCGCCACGCCACGGGCCCCGAAACCCGCAGCAGCCACACTAGCACGCGCTCACATGCCCACGATGCCGCCACGACCAACACGGTCCACGCCAGCAGATCAGCCGTCTCGATCAAAAGCTTCGCCTGATAGATGCGCTCACCCACGGTGCCCACCGCCATGCCGATGAGCTCGGCTGCCACGCCGGCCTTCCAGCTCATGCCAATCACGGCACGCGCACACGAAAGCACAAACGGCAGGACTTCGCGCCAGGTATGGGCGCAAAACAGTCGCCAGCCGCGCACGCCATGCAGACGGAACATCTGCTCCAGCGGTTTATTCACCTGTGCCAAGCCCTCGGCCAGCGAAAAATACACGCCCGGCAGCGCCATCAAAAAGACTGCCGCGATGCTCACGCGCGCCGACCCCAGCCAGATTAGCAACAGGACCACCACGCAGGCGACCGGTGTCGCCTTTACAAACGACAGCGCCAGAGCCACCAGGTGCGCAAACGCCCGCGAACGTGACGAAATCCCGGCAAGCACACCACCACACACCGCGGCAAGCGCCAGCCCGCCCAGTATCCGCGCGCCCGAGCCCGCCAAAATCGCCCAGGTACCGCCATCGCACACCAGGCGCAGAAGCGCCAAGGCAACAGCACCCGGCCCCGGCAAGATCAGCGGCTGCGCCACCAGCGACGCCGCAAAGATCCACACGGCAAGCCAAAAGGCGGCGACGGCACCCACTGCCGCCACCGCCTTCGCACGCTCAGTCATGTGTCGAGCAAACGCACGCACGGGCTACTCCATGTAGTAAAAATCGTCAGCCGGGAGCTTACCGCCCACGGCACTCGCGTCCGCATCGGCCAGCACCTGCAGGTACCCACCGAGCGCCGCCTTCATATCTTTCCCCGTCTGGCACACGAGCATGCACCCGGGAATCGCCTTCTCGGCGATCTTGGCGTTATCCACGATGCCGGCATCGACCACGGCCTGCGCCCAGTCTGCTGGCGCCGCATTGACAGCCTTTACGCTCGCCGCATGGCAGCTCAAGAACTCCGCCACGGCCTCGGGATGTTCCTCGGCAAACGCGCGGCGCACCACGGTCACACCCGTCAGCAAGCGCGAGCCCGTGTCTCCTACCAGCTCGTCCCACACATCGGTCAGGCTTACCGGAGCCGACAGCTTGCCCTCGCTCTTTGCGATGGCAGCTGTCTTGAACGGCTCCGGCAGCACGCCCACGGCGGACGGGTCGGCAAGCAGGGCCGACAGCACCTCGGTGGGTTCGCTCTTAAACTCAAGCGCCACCTGGCCAGTCAGACCTGCGCGCTCCAGCAGGTAGTTCATGACGTACTCCGGCGTGGTGCCCTTGCCCGTCATATAGACGGTGCGGCCCGCCAGGTCGCCAAACGAGATCACGCCCGCGTCGCCCGTCACCACGCTCAGCACGCCGAGCGTATTGATGTCGATGACCTGCACCGCGCCCTCGGTCTTGTTGTAGAGCACGCTCGCCACGTTGGCGGGCACCAGGGCAATATCGACATCGCCCTGAATGACCTTGGGCACGATCTCGTCGGCAGCGGCGCTGATCGCAAAGTCGAACTCGTTATCTGTCTCGCCGCTCGCCGCCTGGTCCATAAACTGCACCAGACCGATTGACGTCGGCCCCTTGAGCGAGGCGACGTGCACCTCGACCGACTCGGCGGCAGCGCCGCTCGGCGCAGACCCGGCAGAGCCCGCCCCCGCAGCCCCGCCGCTGCAGCCAGCCAACGCAAGCGACAGCGCGCCCGCGGCAAGCGCCGAGGCAAACCCTCGGCGCGAAAGCTCAAATTCAAACGCGCGCATCGTTAGCACATCCCTTCGTTGGGCATCGTCCACGCGTGATGGTCGGTATGCAGCAACTCCTCGGCCAGCGGCGAGAGCGGCGCGCCCAAAAACTCGCGGTAGCACGCCTGAACATCGGGGTTCTCGTGTGAGAAGCGAATGTCCGCAGCGGCATCCAGCCCCCAGAGCACCTGGCCACGCTCGGCCGCCAGTTCACAGCCGTCGTGGATGGGCTGACCGCCGCCGCCGACGCAGCCGCCCGGGCATGCCATGACCTCAACGAAGTCATAGCTCACACGGCCGTCGCGAATCGCGTCGAGCAGACGCGCGGCGTTGCCCAGCCCGTGTGCCACGGCGACGCGCACCTTGGTGCCATCGATATCGGCCACGGCTTCTTTCCAGCCGTCCAGGCCGCGCACATCAGTAAAGAAGTCGGCGTCGGAATTCTTGCACGTCACCAGGTAATATGCCGAGCGCACGGCGGCCTCCATCACGCCGCCCGTGGCGCCAAAGATCACACCCGCGCCCGTGCCAAAGCCCAGCGGCGTATCGAGCGGCTCCTCGGTAAGCGTGTCGACGCTCACGTGGCTCGCGCGAATCATGCGTACCATCTCGCGCACCGTCAGCGCAACGTCCACATCGGGCACGCCGCCCTCGCCCACCATGCTCGGCAGCGCACACTCGGCCTTCTTGGCCGTACACGGCATCACGGACACCACGAACAGGCGCTCGGGCTCCACGCCCAACACCTTGGCGTAGTACGTCTTGGCAATGGCGCCGAACATCTGCTGCGGCGACTTGGACGTGGACAGGCTGTCGACAAACTCCGGATAGCGCGCCTTCACAAAGCGCACCCAGCCCGGGCAGCAACTCGTGAACATGGGCCAGCCGCGGCTGTCGCCCTCGCCCTTGGAGGCAGCGCCCAGGCGCTCGAGCAGCTCGGAGCCCTCCTCCATAATGGTGAGGTCGGCCGAGAAGTCGGTGTCGAACACGTACTCAAAGCCCACGCGGCGCAGCGCGCAAGCCAGGCGTTCGACGGTAGCCTCCTCGCGCGGAATGCCGAGCTCCTCGCCCCAGGCGCTACGCACGGCCGGCGCAATCTGCACCAGTACGATCTTGTCAGGATCGGCGAGAGCATCGAACACGGTCTCGGTATCGTCACGCTCGCGCAGGGCGCCCGTCGGGCAATGCGTGATGCACTGACCGCACGCGACGCAATCGGTCTTGCCGATCGGCGCACGCCCGCGGGTGCCCACGGCGGTATGCGTGGCGCGGTTGGTCAGGTCCCAAATCCCTAAGCCCTGCACGCTCTCGCATACCTTGATGCAGCGCATGCATTTGATGCACTTGTCGTTATCGCGGATGATGGGGAAATCGAAGTCCCAGCCCTCGCGCGCCAGGTGCTGCTCGTACGGCAGATAGAAAATGCCAAGGTCGTTGGCGATGGTCTGCAGGTTGCAGTTGCCGCTGCGCACACAGCTCGTACAGCGCGAGTCGTGCTGGGACAGCAGCAGCTGCACGTTGGTGCGACGGGCCTCGCGGGCCTTGGGGCTGTTGGTATGGACCACCATGCCGTCGAGCACGTAGTTGTTGCAGGCGGCAACCAGCTGGTCGCAGCCCTCGACCTCGACCACGCACACGCGGCAACCGCCGATCTCGTTCAGATCGCGCAGGTAGCACAGGGTGGGAATCTGGATGCCGACGGACTTGGCCGCATCCAGGATCGTGGTGTGCTCGGGCACCACGACCTCACAATTATCGATCGTGAGCTTGACCATGTTGAGTGCTCCGCTTTCGGTGTTGTCGCTGACAGTGGTTTTGTTGGGCTCTACCATTCCAGGTTCCTCCCTCCGCGGAACGCGCCAAAGCCAAAGTGGTCGCAACGCAGGCAGCGGCTTGCCTCCTGGCGTGCCTCCTCCTCGGTAAGACCTTGCTCGACCAGATTCCAATCGTGGATGCGCTCGCCGGCTTCGCGCTCGCCCAGCTCGCAGCGGCCGCACTCGTGCTTGCCCTTAAACTGCACGGTCGGCAGCTCAACGTCGAGCTTGATCTTGTGGTCAAAGCCCAGATAGCGGTCGATATTTGCCGAAGCAACGCGGCCGGCGTTGATGGCACGGATGACGGTGGCGGGGCCGGTCTGGCAGTCACCGCCGCTAAAGAGGCCATCGAAGTTAGGCACGGCGCCATCCGAATCGGTGACGACGCGACCCCACTTGCAGGCGATGCCCATGTCCTCAAACGGCTTGGAATCGATGTCCTGGCCAATGGCCACAAACACGCGCTCGCAGGGAATGACGCGCTCGGGCGTGGCGGCGGCACGCGGGGCCGGACGCCCACGACGGGGCTCGCCGATGATCTGCGGCTGCACGCGCAGGCCACTCACGCGACCTTCCTCGCCCGTCTCGATAGCGAGCGGGGCGGTCAACTCCAGTACCTCGCAGCCCTCGGCCTGGGCGCCGGCGATCTCGGCGTCCTGGGCCGTCATGTCGCAGATGCGACGGCGGTAGACGATGCTCACCTTTTCGGCACCGCAGCGCACGGCGGAGCGCGCCACGTCCATGGCCACGTTGCCGCCGCCGATGACGCACACGCGCTGGCCGCTCAGGTCGGGCAGCTCGTCGTCGCCGATGGCGCGCAGCATCTTGACGGCCGACTCCACGCCGAGCGCTTCCTCGCCCGGAAGGCCGAGCTTCTTATCGCTGTGGGCGCCAATGGCCAGGTAGACGGCATCGAACTCGTCGCGCAGGCGGGCAAGTTCCTCGCCGTTGACGGAGTGATCGAGCTCAACGTCGATGCCGGCGCTCAAGATCCAGTCGATCTCGGCCTGCAGGCGCTCGCGCGGCAGACGGTAGCTGGGAATGCCGTAGCGCAGCATGCCGCCCATGTGGTGACGCTGATCAAAGATAGTCACCTTATGACCCATCACGGCCAGGTAGTAGGCACAGGAAAGGCCGGCCGGGCCGCCGCCGATCACGGCGACGCGCTTACCGGTGTCGTCCACTACATGCGGCTTGTGGTCGTTGAGGTCGCTGTGCTCAACGGCAAAACGCTTGAGGGCGAGGATGTTCATGGGATCGTCGACCATGCCGCGGCGGCAATGCATCTCGCAGGGATGCTCGCACACCAAGCCGCAGACGAGCGGCAGTGGGTTGTTCTTGCGGATGACCTTGACGGCGTCGGCATACCGGCCTGCCTCGACCAGCGAAATGTACCCGGGAATGTCGACGTGCGCCGGGCAGCCCGAGACGCACGGGACGCGGGCCTCGCGGTCAAAGCCGCAGGAGTGCTCGCGGATGTGATGCTCAAAATCGTCACGGAAGCCGCGAATGGCCGTGAGTGCCATGGCGCCGGCTTCGTAGCCGATGGCGCAGTCGCTCGAAAGGTAGATGGTGCGGGCCGTGCGCTCAATCAGGTTGAGCGTGGACTCATCGGCGCGCCCTTCGAGCACATCGGCGAGCAGGTCGCTCAGCGCGCTCAGGCCCACACGGCAGGGTGTGCACTTGCCGCAGCTCTGGGTGGAGCACAGGTTAACGAGCGCTGCCGTAAACTCAACGGGACACGGGGCGAGCGAACTCACCGCCAGACGGCGTCCGAGCGCATCGTGCAGGTCGTCCATGACGGCCTGAGCGTGGCTGCGTTCCATTACGTGCAGTCGAGCCATAAGATCCCCTCTCACATGGCAGCCCGGAGGCGAGACCGAGCGAAGTTGCTACACGCACAACACTGACCTATAAAATTGTTTGGCAGCGACACGGTTCGGCAGGCGGTATGAAACGTCGTCCTTAGCGGTGAAAACGAACATTTCCGCAGATAAATGCCATATTTGATAAAACGCGTTACCAATGACAATGCCCCGTCCACGCAATCACGTGGACGGGGCATTGCTCTAGGTATGCGGTCAGCGACCCTGTTGCTTTTACTTAAGCTCGGGCCAGTAACCCTTGTTGGCCTCGATCATGTCGTCGAGAACTTCCTTGGCGACCTTCATCGACGGCACGGTCTTGTTGAGCGTAAAGGCCTTGAGTGCCTTCTCGTACGAACCCTCGATCGTGGCCTCGACCACGAGCTTCTCGGAGTTCAGCTGCTGCATCATGAGACCCTGCTGGAACAGCGGAATGTTGTCGCGGCTGATGACCTCGGGGCCATTCTTGCCAATGTAGGCAGGCAGCTCGACCATAGCGTCGTAGGGCATGTTGGGGATAGCGCCCTTGTTCTCGCAGATGACCAGGAAGCGCTGCTTGGTATCGTTCTTCAGAGCAATAGCCAGGTCGGCAATCCAGTCGCCGTGGCTGCCCGCATAGAACGTGCTCTCGTCGATCTCGCCAGTCTTCTCGTAGTGGTCGATGCCGTCGAAGAGGTTCTTCTCGCGTGTCTCCTCAACCTCGTTAGCACGGGTGCGCTCGGGGTTGGAATGCTCGACGAACTCCTTCTGCTGCAGGTAGTAGTTCAGATACGTGTTGGGCAGGTACTCCGGGAAGCACTCCATGATCTCGTACTCGCCCTTCCAGACGTAGTACCAGCTGCCCTTGGTGTGGCGGTTCTGCTCGGGGTGCTCGTCAGTGGCCTCCTCGGGCTTCTTGGACATCAGCGAGCCCATGCCCTTGAGGTACGAATCGGGCAGCAGAATCTCGTGCTCCTTGATGTACTCGCGCAGCTGCGGGAGCACCTCCTCGCCCTTGTGGCGAATCGAGGTGAACCAGCCAAAGTGGTTGAGGCCAAAGTAATCGTACTCGACATCCTTCTTGTCGATATCGAGCGCGGCGCAAACCACGTCGATGATTGCGATCGGCATGTCGCAGATGTTAATGATGCGAGCGTTGGGACGCAGCACGCGGCAGCCCTCGGAGACGATGGCGGCAGGGTTGGAGTAGTTGAGAATCCAGTAATCCTTCTTGGCGTACTTCTCAACGTCATCGATCAGCTCGACCATGGGGAAGATGGTGCGCATGCCATAGGCAAGGCCGCCGCAACCGCAGGTCTCCTGGCCCACGCAGCCATGGCGCAGCGGAATCTTCTCGTCCTGCTCGCGCATGGCGTAGCCGCCCACGCGCATCTGGGCAAACACGAAGCTCGCGTCGGTAAAAGCCGTCTCCTTGTCGGTGGTCACCGTGAGCTTGATGTCAAGGCCGAGGTCCTCGTGCAGAATCCAGTCCACGAGCACGCCGATCTTGCGCTGGCGCTCCTCGTTGATGTCGTACAGACGAATCTCGTCAACGTCGAGCTCGTCCTTGCGCAGAGCGATGGACTTGACGATGCCGGGGGTAAAGGTGGATCCGCCACCACACAGAGTAATGATCATTGTTTACTGCTCCTTCTCAATTGCGTTTTCGACCTTGTCGCGCATCTCGGCGACCTTCATGCCAAAGATGATCTGGATATTATTGCCGTTGCGGTTGATGCCGCTGTTGGGCACGTGGTTGATGAGGTCCTCATTGATGAGGTCCGGGTTCTTAACGTTCACGCGGAGACGCGTAAAGCAGTTCTCGAGCTCCTCGATGTTGTCCTTGCCACCAAGACCTGCGACCAGGTCGGCAATACCTGCATCGACGCCCTCTGCGGGGGCCGCGGCAACAGCGCCCTGCTTCACCGCGACAGACGCGGCGGCCTCGCCCTCGGCAACGGACTCGGCGAGCTCGGACTCCTCCTCGCGACCAGGCGTGTGAAGGTTGAGCTTCTTAATAAGGAAGGTGAAGAGGAAGAAGTACAGAGCGGCGTTGACGACTCCGAGCACGAGCATCATCGGCCAGTTGGTCTTATCGACACCAAGAACCAGGTTGGAAACCACGATGTTGATGATGCCGCCTGCAGTCGAAGCGGGCACGGAGAGGACCTTGAGCAGGACCAGGAAGATGCCGGAAAGAACCGAGTGAACGACAAAGAGCACGGGAGCGGCAAAGACAAAGAGGAAGTCCATGGGCTCGGTGACACAGGAGAGCACGGCAGTGATGATCAGCGGGATGATGACAGCCTTGGTCTTGTCCTTGTTCTGCTTGTAGGCGGTGAAGATAAAGGCGAGACCGATACCGATGTAGGGCCACAGGTTGTTGAAGGTGTAGCTGTTGAAGTAGGTGCTATCGGAGAAGGGCTGGCCCGTCATCGCCATCTCGGCAACACGGATGGGATAGGCGCCGGCGATAACCTGATCACCCAGCGTAAGGGTGCCGCCCACATCGGAGAACTGGAACGGGGTGTAGATGAGGTGGTGCAGGCCGGTGGGAACGAGCAGCTTGTTGAGCATGCCGTAGATAAACAGACCGATGTTGCCCGACTCCTTAATGATGCCGGCAACGGAGGAGATGGCGCCCTGAACCGGAGGCCAAACGATGCAGAAGCCAGCGCCCATGATCCAGGAGATGATGATCATGATCAGGAACGGGAAGCGAACGCCCGAGAACATCGAAAGGGCAATGGGGAACTGCTTGTTCGAGTACTTGTTGAACACGGCACCGGTGATGCAACCAAGAATGATGCCGCCAAACACGCCGGTATCGAGCACCTGAATGCCCATAACGGTGCTCTGGCCGGTTCCGGTAAGACCGAGCATGCCGCTCGCTTCGGCAAGAGAGCCGGTGGCGTTGAGCACGATGTTATTGGCCTGCAGGAACAGG
>CAUCXP010000034.1 GCA_958446785.1 uncultured Collinsella sp.
GCACAACAGTCAGGACTTCCATGCCCATATGGGATATCGCCTGGTGGGTGCTTTCGACCGCTGCGCCCAAAAGTTCGACCGCTGGTACGACATGTGCTGGATGGAGCTGGTCCTGGCCGAGCGCACCCCCAACCAGCCCAAACCAACCTGGTTCCCCGACCTTCCTAAACCTACCATTTAGGGACAGGTTTATTTTGGCAGGTTTTTGGCTGTCTTGTGGTATCAAATCGCCGCAAGTAGCGTGGCGTTTGTACGCTATTTTGACCTGGATTGTCCCCTCGGGACGCCTTGCGGGCTAAGTGAGTAGACTTTTTTGGCGCAGGCCGAGCACAAAGCGTATCTGCCTTAGTAAAACCGCAGGTCACGGAGGTGGCTGTTTTGAATGTGCTCGGCAGCTCGCGAAAAGTCTACTCACTTAGATTTACGGTGCTGGATATTTTGGGCAGGAACAGTTGAGCTTGGGCGGCGAGTGTTGCCAGGCGATGTTGGCATTTGCGCCATGCCGGCTTGAGATTTAATAAAAACCGCAGGTAAAACGTTTATTAGGTACATTTTGCCTCGTTTGGTGCGCTAGCCGATGGGCTCGGTGTATTTGGCGCGGTCGGTGCGTTGGATGCGCTTGGAGACATGGAGCGGGCGGCCGTCGGTGTCGTAGACGTAGTCAGTGATAAGGATCAGTGCCTGCCCGCGCTCAACGTTGAGCAAAAACGCCTCGTTTTGCGAGGCATAGCACACCTCAAAGGTCTTATGCCCCTGTGCCGGCGCGCGATGGAATTCTTGGCGCAGCGTGGCGTAGAGCGAACCGTTGATATCACGATCGATGAGCGACCCAAAGCTTGGCGGCAAATAGGTGGTCTCCAGACACAGCGGCGCATCGTCCAGGTAGCGCAGGCGGACAAGTTTGACGAGCTTGCTGCCCACGGTAGCGTCAAAGAACTTGGCCACGCTGCCCGTTGCCTTGGTAAAGCCCGAGTCCACCGTGCGCGTGGTGGGCTTCATTCCCTGACCCTGGACCTGTGCCGTGTAGCTCGAAAACACCAGGTTGTTCTCATGCAGTGCCGGCGTGTCGGCCACAAAGGTGCCACGTCCGCGCTCGGTGCGCACCAGGCCCTCGTCAACTAACACCTTAAGCGCGTGGCGCACGGTGCTGCGCGACAGCGCCGATTCGTCCATGAGTTCCATCTCGGACGGCAGCTTGTCTTCGCGTGCGTAGGTGCCGGCGGCGATGCGGTCACGCAGCGTACCCGCCAGACGCTCGTATTGGGCCAAGTTCTTTTTTGACGAAGTGCTCATGCGAATAACCTATATCTAACTTGTATGCTTACTGAACCAAGCATGTATCCAACATGACAACAAAACCGCTGGTAATGGATTGCCGAAAACTTTACCAGCAAAATTTCTAAGACAAATATAGCATACAACTAGTCGACATAACCAAAACATGTATGTAACTTGTATGCCATCGAGAGCATCAAACGAGAAGAAAGGCTGATGCACGATGACTACTCAGGAACAGGTTAAGGACGTCGTCTCCCAGGTTTTGGCTGACAAGGCGGACAAGGGCGGCATCAAGCGCGTCGTGTGGATCGGCGCTGGCGGATCCAACGGCGGCAACTATCCTGCCCAGTACTTTATGGAGCACGAGGCCACGCAGGTCGTGAGCTCCAGCTACACCAGCAACGAGTTCGTGCACGCCACCCCGGCCTACGTCAACGAGAACACCCTGGCCGTCGTCGTGTCCATGCGCGGCACCAAAGAGACCATCGTCGCCGCCCAGGTCGCCAAGGATCACGGCGCCAGCACCATCGCCATCTATGTCGACGAGTCCGGCCTCACCGAAGTCTGCGACTACAAGATCCAGTATGACAGCCTGGCCGTCGATGAGTCCTGCATGGGCCGCACCAACTCCGCCGTCGTGACCATGATCGCCATGGAGCTTACGCAGCAGACCGAGGGCTATGCCGAGTACGAGACCGCTATGGCCGCCTTCGACCTGGTCGATCCCATCTATCGCAAGGCCGTCGAGTACACCCGTCCGCTTGCTGCCAAGTGGGCTGAGCAGAACGCCGACAAGCCCTGCATCAACGTCATGGCTCAGGGCCCGCTTTTTGGTGCCGCCTACGTCTTTAGCATCTGCAACGTGCAGGAGATGCTGCAGATCGACTCCTGCACCATCAACACTTGCGACTTCTTCCACGGCCCCTTCGAGATCCTGGACAAGCGCACCTCGCTGTTCCAGCTCATCAGCGTCGGCCGCAGCCGCTGCAACGACGAGCGCGGCATCCGTTTCGTCAACCAGTACGGTGGCGAGCGTGTCTATCAGCTCGACGCCAAGGAGCTTGGCCTCAACGACATCAAGGACAGCGTAAGTGAGTACTTCAACCACCTGATCTTTGCCCCGATCCTCAACAACGTCTACATGCGTGCGCTCTCCGCCGTCATCCACAAGGACTACATGACGCGCCGTTACATGTGGAAGCTGGATTACTAAGGGATAGAGCGGCCTAACAGCCCAATACCCCTCATGAGTTGCGGTGGAATAGTTCCTGTTTGGGAGTGTGAAGCCTCTGTTTGAGAACTATTTCACCGCAACTGCTAGAGCGGCACTTGGGGACGTTCCCTTTCTGCCGGCAGTTAGGGATGTTCCTTTTGTGCCGGCAGTTGGGGACACTCCTTGTGTCGAGAGATTTCCCGTTCGCCGATTTGTGCCTTGAAAAATGTATATAACGACTATAACGTAGCATGAAACATATTGGAAATAATACTGAGGAGGCTGCGTTGAAGAGGAGCAATCTGGGCTATGTGCTGGTGCTGATCGCCGCGCTTATGTGGGGCAGCATCGGAATCTTTGTAAACGGCATCTCGGCCATGGGCGTTTCGTCCCAGAGCATGGCTGCCTTTCGCTTGTTGGTCGGAGCGCTTATCTTGGCGCCGGTCCTGATGTTTATGGGCTGCCGTCCGGGTGAGGGGTCTACCGTGGTTCAGGGTCCGCTGACCCTGTTCAAGGCAAGCCCTAAAGAGCTTGTTTCCTGCGCGCTTGTCGGTATCGTCGGTTTGGCTGCCGCCAACACCTGCTATTACGAGTGCATGGGCGAGGTGGGCATGTCCACGGCCTCGGTGCTGCTCTACACCTCGCCGGTGTTTGGCGTCATGCTCGGCCGCGTGCTTTATCGCGAGGACGTGACCCCCAACAAGCTCGTTGCCATTGTCTTTAACATCGTTGGCTGCGTGCTTGCAGTGACCAATGGCGACCTTTCCGGTTTTCATTTTTCGGTTTGGGGCGTCACGTCGGGCGTGATTGCAGGCCTTTGTGGTGCGTCGCTCGCGGTGTTTAGCCGAATAGCAACCAAGACGGTCCACCCGCTGGCTGTCACGTTTTGGGGCTTTGTTTTTGGCGGTGCGGTTATGGCGGCTATCGCGGCTCCGTGGCCGGATGTCGCCGCGGCAATGTCGCCACAGCTGCTGCTGCTGTTCCTTGGCTTTGGACTCATCCCCACAGCCGTGGCTTACATCTTATATATGCAGGGCCTGTCCATGGGGCTCGAGACGTCGAAAGTTCCCGTCGTAATGTCATTCGAGACAGTCGTCACCGTACTGCTGGGCATTGGTGTCTACGCCGAGCCCGCCGGTGCGATCAAAGTCCTGGGCATCGTGCTGGTGCTCGCGTCTATCCTGATTATGAACACCGACTTCTCCAAGCTGCGCAACAGCGTCATTGCCAAACGTATTGTCGAGAGCATGACCTTTAAGCCCAACGCGTGGTGGACGGAGAAATCGCAGGACATGGATCTCTTCCGCGAGCGCACGGGCATTGCGCTGGAGCCCACCGTGCAGGAAAGCCCCTGGTACTTCGTGCGATAGGGGGTTGCGCGCGGCGTCCGACCTGGGGTTATCCAGCCAGCGCCGGCCTACCCAAGACCATCGTTTCGATTGCGTTAAACCCGCCAACGGTCGTTTTTCACCCGCGAACGGTTTATATACTAATTATCAATATCCGCAACGTATAAGACGTTATAATGACCATAACGAAAAGGAGGAGGCAAGATGAATCAGATCATTCTCGCATCTCATGGCGGCCTGGCCGCAGGCGCCAAAGACACGCTCGAGATGGTTCTCGGCGACGTGTCGAACGTCCACGTCGTGTCGCTTGCTCGTGACGACAAGGAGCCCATCACCAATAAGGTTGAGGCTATGATCGCCACGTTCAACGCGGACGACACCGTGTATGTGCTGACCGATATGCTCGGCAGCTCGGTCAACAACAGCATGGTCGAGCTTTCCAAGAACGGCACGAAGTTCACGGTTGTCAGCGGTTTCAACATCCCGCTGGCGCTCACGCTCGCTATGAGCCCCGTCCCCGTCAAGGGCGCCGAGCTCGCGGCCCTCATCAACGAGGCCCGCACCGGTCTGACCAACCCCAACGCACCGGTCGAGGTCGCCGCGGCTCCCGCCAAGAAGGCCAAGGCGTCCCGTCACAGCTCCGGTCCCGCCAAGATTGTCCTCGCGCGTCTTGACTACCGTCTGCTGCACGGCCAGGTCGTCTTTACCTGGACCACCAAGGTCCAGGCCGAGCGCATCATCGTCGTCGACAACGCTGCCGCCAACGATGACATCAAGAAGGGCGCTCTTAAGCTGGCCAAGCCCCAGGGCGTGCGCCTGAACGTCTTCACCGTCGAGCGTGCCCTCGCCAAGATGGACAAGCTCAACACCCTCGGCGAGCGCGTCATGTTCGTCTTTGGCAACACGGCCGAGATGCTGCAGTTCTGCCAGGGCTACAAGCTCGACGCCATCAACCTGGGCGCCACCGCCAACCACGACGGTGCCGAACAGGTCGGCGGCAAGGACAGCTCCGTCTTCTTCGACGCCACCCAGAAGGCCGACGTCAACCAGCTGCTCGACATGGGCATCAAGCTCTACGTCCAGCAGACCCCTACGTATCAGAGCGTCGACATCGACGCCAAGCTGTAATCAACCAGGCTTTTGCCTGACTGAAAGGAGAAGGGTATGAATACGTTCATCAGTGCGGTGCTCGTCGGCCTCGTCGGCGTGTTCTGCATGTGGGACTCCCGCCTGCTCGGTCGTCTTAACTTCGAGCAGCCCCTCGTTGGCGCTACGCTCGTCGGTCTGCTGCTGGGCGATGTGCCCACCGGCCTTGCCGTCGGTGCCGCCGTCGAGCTCGTGTCCATGGGCCTGGTGCAGGTCGGCGCCGCCGTTCCGCCCGATATGGTCCTGGGCGGCATCGTGGCAGCTGCCTTCGCGTGCCTGACCGATGCTTCTGCTGAGACCGCCATGACGATCGCCATCCCGGTCGCCGTCTTGGGTCAGCTCCTCGGCATCGTGTTCCGTTCCATCATCGCCGCCCTCACCCATGTGGCCGATAGCGCGATCGATAACGGTAACTTCAAGACCGCCTACCGTATGCACATCTGCGCCGGCTCTGGTCTGTACGCCATCATGTACTTCCTGCCGATCTTCCTGGCCGTCTTTGTTGGCACCGACCTGGTTCAGGCCATCGTCAACATGGTTCCCGAGTGGCTGTCCGTTGGTCTGAACGTTTCGACCAAGATCATGACCGCCTACGGTCTGGCTCTGCTGCTCACCATGATGATCAAGAAGGGTATGACCCCGTTCCTGTTCATCGGTTTCCTGCTCGCCGCCTACCTCAACCTGTCCGTCATCGCGGTCGCTCTGATCGGTGTGTGCCTGGCTATCGTCTTCATGGGCTTCAAGTTCAATGGCTCCCATGCAACCGCCGGTGTCGATTCCGACTACGATCCGCTCGAAGACGACGAAGACTAAGGAGGAACACACTATGGCAACCGCAACCAAGGACGTGTCCCTGAACAAGAAGGTCAGCCAGTTCTTCTGGCGCTCCTGGGCCATCCAGGCCTCTTGGAACTACGAGCGTCAGATGAACATGGGCTTCCTCTACGGCATGGTTCCTACGCTCGACCGCCTCTATCCGGACGAGTCCGACCCCAAGCAGCTCGCTGCTAAGAAAGAGGCTTACCACCGTCACATGGCGTTCTACAACTGCACCCCGCAGACGAGCGCTTTTGTCCTAGGTCTCGCCGCCTCCATGGAGGAGGAGTACGCCAAGGATCCCGAGAACTTCGATCCCGATTCGATCAACGCGGTCAAGACCTCCCTCATGGGTCCGCTTTCCGGCATCGGTGACTCCCTCTTCCAGGGCACCATCCGCGTTATCGCCTTTGGCCTGGGCGTTCAGCTGGCTCAGCAGGGCTCCATCATGGGCCCGATCCTGGCCATGCTCATCTCCATCGTCCCCTCTGTGCTGATCACTTGGTTCGCAGCCAAGATGGGCTATCAGGGCGGCCACGAGTACCTGAGCAAGCTTCAGGGCGGCGACCTCATGGAAAAGCTCATGTATGTCTGCGGCATCGTAGGTCTTATGTCCGTGGGCGGCATGATCGCCACGCTGATCGGCGCCACCACCCCGCTGCAGTTCGCTGACGGCACCGTCGTGATCCAGGACATCCTGGACGGCATGATGCCCCAGATGATCTCCCTCGGCCTCACCGGCCTTATGTACTGGCTCATCAAGAAGAACGTCAACACCGGTTGGCTTCTCGTGATCGCCATCGTGGGCGGCATCGCCCTCTCCGCGGCCGGCATCCTGGCCTAGTCGCGACCAAGCGCCTAACCGCTTTCCCCCGGGGGCCTGCCTGGCATCCCATACCCCAGGCAGGCTTCCATCCCTAGATGTGTCAAAGGGACAGTTCCTTTGACACATCCTCAACGGGCCGGCGACTCGGTCCAAACCACGGTAACCCTGCGAGCGCCCGGCAATGTGGCGCCGCAAAAAATCGAAAGGAATGTGTCAGATGTACGAGATCGACCTTAACCTCCCTAAGCAGATCGTCGCTGACGTCCTGTCCAACCACGAGATCCACAGCGTCGCCTTCGTCGGCTGCGGTGCTTCCATGTCCGACCTTTACCCTGCCAAGTACTTCCTGGCCAACAACACGGACAAGCTGAACGTTCAGATCTTCACCGCTAACGAGTTCAACTACGACACGCCTTCCTGGGTCAACGAGCACACCTTCGTGATCACCTGCTCCCTCGGTGGCTCCACGCCCGAGACCGTCGAGGCCAACAAGACCGCCAAGAAGCACAACTGCCCGGTCGTCTCCCTCACCAACAAGGCCGGCTCCGCTCTGACCGTCGACGCCGACCACGTCATCGTTCACGGCTTCCATGCCAACTACGCTGCCAAGTGCGAGAAGCCCGGCTACGCCATCGCTCTTGCTGTCGAGATCCTTCAGCAGACCGAGGGCTATGACCACTACGAGGACATGATCACCGGCCTCACCAACGTCTTCGAGCTCTGCGAGAACGCCGCTCAGTCCGCCAAGGGTCTTGCCAAGCAGTTCGCCCAGGACTTCAAGGACGACAAGATGATCTACTTCATGGCCTCCGGTGCCTCCGAGAAGATGGCTTATTCTCACGCCGCCTTCCTGTTCACCGAGATGCAGTGGATCGATGCCGCCGCCTACAACACCGGCGAGTACTTCCACGGCCCGTTCGAGGTTTCCACCGAGGGTAAGCCCTACGTCTTCTTCATGTCCGACGGTGCCACCCGTCCGATGGACGCTCGCGCCCTCACCTTCCTTAAGCGCATGGGCGCCAAGGTCGCTCTGATCGACTCCAAGGACTACGGCCTGGCCGACGCCGTGCCCGCGAGCGTCGTCACCTACTTCAACCCGCTGCTGCACCTCGCCGTTATGCGCGAGTACGGCAACCAGATCGCCGAGGCCCGTCAGCACCCGCTGACCATGCGTCGCTACATGTGGAAGCTTTCCTACTAATCACAAGTAAGTAGACCTTACGGGTTGATTGAGAGGGGATGGGGTTTTGCCCTGTCCCCTTTTTTGCTTTGGGGAGGGCGTGTCTGTCGCGTCGCAAAACACCAGATAAAACCTACCAAAATAAACCTGTCCCTTTTTGGCAGGTGGGAGGAGATGCGTATGATCAAGGCAGTGCTGTTTGACATGGACGGCGTGCTGGTCGATACCGAGTGGTTCTACAACCGCCGCCGCGTGGCGTTTATGGAAGAGAAGGGCTTCCACTTTGACGAGATCCCCGATCTTTCGGGGTCTAACGAGCCTGCCATTTGGAAGTCGCTGGTGCCCGACGATATTGAGCTGCGCGAGCGTCTGCGCGTGGAGTACAAGCAGGTCTACAGCCCGGTTCACCCCGTTCCGTATGCCGAGCTGCTCAACGAGCAGACGGAGCCGGTAATGCGCGAGCTGCACAAGCGCGGCGTGAAGTGCGCCATCGCGAGCTCGTCGTATCGTGAGTTGATTGACGAGCTGGTGGAGATCGCCGGTATCGCCGATGTGCTGGATTACACCATCAGCGGTCACGAGTGCAGTGCGTTTAAGCCCGACCCCGAGATCTACCTGCGTGCCATGGAGGCGCTGGGTATGGAGCCTGCCGAGTGCCTGGTTATCGAGGACTCGCCTTTGGGTATCGAGGCCGGCAAGCGCTCCGGCGCCCGCGTCCTGGCGCTGCGCCCGCACGAGGGCGTCAACCTGGATCAGTCCGCCGCTGATGCCATCATCGATAGCCTCGCCGACATTCTGACCGCTTTATAGCGTCAATTCGCTACGAGAAGTATCGTTTCACGCGTCTTTTGCGGCAGATCGGCTCATTTTGGCTTCGATTTGATCCGTTTGGCTCCGACTCGGACTAAGTGAGTAGACTTTTCGGCTCAGGCAGAGCACAAAGCGAATCTGCCTTAGTAAAACTGCAGGTCACAGAGGTGGCTGTTTTGGGTGTGCTCGACAGGTCGCGAATAGTCTACTCACTTAGATTTTGGGCTCTTTGGTTGGGGAGATGCTGGCTCGTTTTGGTTGTCGAGAGAGGGTGAATTGAGGCGCCCTCTGTCGCTCCATGTTACAATCGCCGACATGCCCCACAACTACATCTGCCTTCGAAGGGAGCCTACGTGGCGAACGCCATCGACCAGCTCACGGACCGCGTGCTCGTGCTCGGCCGCCTCACCATCGTCCGCCGCGCCATCACCGCCGTGGCGGTCACAATTTCCGCCGTTCTCCAGACATTCCTGATCCAGGCGTTCATTCAACCCGCCGACCTGCTTCCGAGCGGCCTCACCGGCGTCGCGGTCCTGCTCGATCGTGTTACCTCGCTGGGCGGCGTTCACATCGACATCTCGCTCGGCATGCTCGCGCTCAACATCCCCGTGGCGCTCCTGTGCTGGAGCGGCATTAGCAAGCGCTTCGTCATCTTCTCGATGATGCAGGTCATGCTCTCGTCGCTGTTCCTCAACGTCTTTCACTTCGCGCCGTTTTTGGGCGACAAGATCATGCTCATCATTTTTGGTGGCGTGGTCTCGGGTCTGGGCGCTGCCATCGCGCTTAAGTCCGGCGCATCCACCGGCGGCACCGACTTTATCGCGCTGTGGGTTTCCAACCACACGGGCAAGACCATCTGGGGCGTTATCTTTGGTTTCAACTGCTTTATCCTGGCGATCTTTGGCTTTATGTTTGGCTGGGACAACGCGGCGTACTCCATCGTGTTCCAGTTTATTTCGACCAAGACCATCGACAGCTTCTATCGTCGCTACGATCGCGTGACGCTGCAGATCACGACGCGCAAGGCCGACGAGGTCATGACCGCCTATGTTGACCATTTTCAGCATGGCATTAGCTGTGCCGAGGTCATTGGCGGATACAGCCGCGAGAAGATGTACCTGCTGCATGCCGTTGTCTCGACCTACGAGAGCCAGGACATTATCAAGCTGGTGTGCGACATTGATCCCGGCGCCGTGATCAATGTGTTCCATACGCTCAACTTTGTGGGCGGCTGGTGGGGCGGTCATGTCGACGAGCCCATGCCCACGGCCGTGCCCGATCCCGACAAGCCCGCGCGCATGGCCAGCAGGCAGGCGCGCCTCATCGATCAGGACAGCCTGCAACAGGACGACGGCAGGTAAGGATTTGCTGTATGCGGTGTATCGTTTTATCATTATGAGGTAACATGAAACTAGACGTTATATACGTATTAGTTATTTCAATATTTCGATAAGAGTGATTAGATATGCCTGCACCCAAAAATGCACCGCTTTACCAGCAGATTTACGACGAGATCAAGGATGCGATCGAGAAAGGTGTTTATGCACCCAAGGAGCGTATTCCGTCCGAGCTCGAGCTAGCCGAGCAGTACGAGGTGAGCCGAATTACGGTGCGTCGCGCCGTCGAGGAGCTGTGCTCCGATGGCTACCTGGTTAAGCAGCAGGGCCGTGGCACCTTTGTTTCCACGCCGCACATCAATCGCCAATTTCACGCCTCGACGCTGCAGACGTTTACCGCGCTGTGTGCCGGCAACGGCATGAAGGCCGGTGCGCACGTAATCGATCGCCAGATTGTGCCGGCGCGCCAAAACGAGATGGAGTTCTTTGGCCTGCAGAAGGATGCGCTGCTGCTGCACATCAAGCGCGTGCGTACTGCCGACGGCGAGCCCATCTTTGAAGAGAACATCTTTGTGCCGTTTGACGCCTACCGTGAGCTGTTGACGGCCGATCTTGAGGACAAGTCGATTTTTGCCGAGGTCGAGCGTGTTGGCGGAACGCCGATTGTCTCGGTTGGTTACCGTACGGTCGAAGCCGTTCGCGCCAACGCCGAGCAGGCGGCTGAGCTGGGCATTGCTCCGCACGATCCGCTGCTCAACCTGCGCGCCGGCTTTATCGGACCCAATGGCGAGCCGGTCCTGATGGGTAAGCAGTACTACGTGGGATCGCGCTACGTTATGGTCATGTAGCTCTAGTTGCGCGGTTTTCCAAACCGCGCAACGGGCCGACGCTGCGCCCTTGGTTCCGCCGTTCTAGCGAACGGCGGACCGGTCGACGCTGCAAACGCCCCTAAGCGGCAATCTGACGTTCAATCGTCGGTCGCGTACCGAAGTACGCTTCCCTCCTCTTTCACGTCACCTTGCTCGCTTAGGGGCGTTTTCGCT
>CAUCXP010000035.1 GCA_958446785.1 uncultured Collinsella sp.
GGCGAAGTCGCTCATGATCAGCGGCAGAATGGTCTCGGACTCGCCCGCGGCAATCTTGTCGAGCATCTCGACGATCGCCACCTCGCAGCCGTGCTGCAGCAGGTACTCGGCAGTCTCGGTGCCCACCAGGCCACCGCCAATGACGGCGACGCGCCCGCTGAGCTCCACCTTGCCGGCCAGCACGTCCCAGCTCGAGACGACCTTGTCCGAGTCGGCACCCGGAACGGGGATGACCACGTCGTGTGCGCCCACGGCCACAATCGCGGCGTCGGCGGCGTTGAGATCCTCGGCCGTAGCGGCATGGTTGAGCTCGACCTTCACGCCCAGGCCGGGCAGAATCTTCTCGTAATACTCGACCGAGCGCATAATCTCATCCTTGCGCGGAGGCGCGGCCGCCAGCACAATCTGGCCGCCCAAGTGATCGCTCGCCTCATAGACGGTCACGTCGTAGCCGCGCTTGGCCGCCACGCGTGCGGCCTCCAGGCCGGCAATACCGCCGCCCACCACGGCGATCTTCTTGTCGCCCTCGCCCGGCTTAATGGCGATGGTCGCCTCGTCGCCGTTCTCGGCGTTGAGCACGCACGAGATGTACTTGCGGTTTTGAATCGCATCGACGCAGCCCTTGTTGCAGTTGAGGCACTCGCGGATGGGCTCGCCGGTCGCGGCCTTCAGCGCAATGTCGGGGTCGCACATGAGCGAGCGGCCATAGGCGATAATGTCGGCCGCGCCGTCCTCAAGAATCTTCTCGCCGGCCTCGACCGAAACAACACGGCCGACGGTGGCCACCGGCACGGAGACCAGGGCCTTGACGCGCTCGGCCACCGGCAGCGTCCAGTTGTAGGGCATGGCACCCATGGGCGGAATGGTGTCGCCCATGTTGCCGGTGTGGTTGGCCTGCGCGACCTGGATCATGTCGATGCCCGCGCCCTCGAGCAGCTTGGCGAACTCGCAGGCCTCGTCGGGCTGCAGGCCACCCTTGCCGCGCGGCGTGCCGTCGGGGTTCTCCATGATCACGGGCAGTTTGTACTCCACCATCAGCTGCGGCGCGGCCTCCTTAATGGCGGCGACGACCTCGAGCGCATAGCGAACGCGGTTCTCGAACGAACCGCCGTACTCGTCGGTACGCTTGTTGAGGATGGCCGAACATAGCGAACCCACCAAGCGGTCGCCGTGGACCTCGATGGCGTCAATGCCGGCCTGCTGCGCGCGAGCGGCCGAGGCGGCGATGGCCTCCTTGATCTGGGTGAGCTGCTCTACGCTCGCCTCGTTCACAAAGTGCTGCATATCGTGGTGCAACTTGGCGTAGGCCTGCTTGCGGATCTCGTTGGACTCGGCCATCTTGGCGGCAAAGGTCTCCTCGTCGCCGGCGGCCTTAGCCTCCTGCGCAGCCTTGGCGGCGGCCATGGAACCCATGACCATGCGGCCGACACCGGGCACGTCGTACTCGGGGTGGAACAGCTGCAGCGCGACCTTGGCGCCGTGCTTGTGAACGGCGTCGGCCAGCGCCTTAAACGTGGGGATCTGGGCGTCGGTCGCCAACTTGGGCGTGGGGCTCGCGGTCATAACGGGAGCGACGTCGCCGATGACGATGTAGCTCACGCCGCCACGGGCTAGGCGCTCGTAAAAAGCCAGGCTGCGCTCGCCGATGGAACCGTCGCGCTCCTCGTAGCCGGTGGTCAGCGGCGGGAACATAATGCGGTTTTTGAGCTCAAGGGGGCCAACCGTAATGGGCTGGAGCAGCTTGGATGCAGGTGCGGTCATGGACATTCCTCTCTTATAGGCGCGGCGGCGATGGTGCCGCGTAGTTGTCTAGAGGATATGGCATGGGAGCACAGTGGCGCAACGGAAATCGGCAGACAGCAGGTAGCGGCAGGTGGATGGGGCGGGGCGGCCCGTCGGTTTGTCTCGATCTGTAACAGTAAGACCCTATTTTGCCGAGCAACTGTTACAGATTGAGACAAACCAATCTAGCCTGCCGAAAGATCTAGATCTGTAACAGTTACTCAGTAAAAACCGTCCCTCGTGTTACAGATTTAGACAAACGAAGACCGTCCTGCCGAAACATCTCAATCTGTAACAACTACAGACCAAAACCGGACCCACCTGTTACAGATCGAGACAAACCCCAATAACAACGACACCGTCCCCGTTCGAGGAAACGACCGCCACACTCACCGTTTTAAACAACCTGGCACCGCTCAGCCTGCGATAATAATTTGGTCACGCGTCGACTACGGCGAAGACGCGGCAGAAGGGACACCCATGCAACCGAGTACCACCGATACGTCTACCGCAAAGCAAGCGCTGCTCGAGGCGCTCTTGAGCGACGCGGGGCTCAAGAGCCTCACGCAAACGGCCTCTGCCGCTATGGACAACCCGGTGCTCGTCGTCGATCCCGTGTACCGCTATGCCGCCCGCGGCGGCTTTGAGCTCGACGATGACGACGACTCCCCCTTTGCAGCCATCACCCGCGCCGAGCTCTCCGAAGGTGACATGCTGCAGGACGAAGCCGTGCGATACATCATCAAATGCGGCTTAGACGAGGAGATTGCCCGCTCGACAGGCCCGCTTACACGCTATAACGACATGTTCCGCCTCAACACCATGACCGATGCGATCAAGGTGCACGGCACGTGTCTGGGCCGGGCGATGATGATCGAACGCAATCACGCCTTTGGCGATAGCGATCGCGAGGTCTTTGAGTTCTTTGTCCGACTGCTCGCGCAAGAACTGCAGAAAGGCGGCTTTCTTTCGTTGGGCGGCCCGCAACAGGGGCCATATTTTCTCTCGCGCCTCCTGGACGACGAAATCCCCAACCCCATCACCTGCACACGCAAAATGCAGCTCGTCGGCTTTGCGCCGCTTCCCGCCCTCTACGTTGTATGCCTGCTCAAAAAAGATTCCCAGCTCGAGGCGCGCGAGGCGGAGAGCATCCGAGGACAATTGCAGCCGCTACTGCACCATAGCCTTATCACCATGTACGAAGGTGAGCTCGTGGCGCTGGTAAGCCGTCCGCCCTCCACGCAGCTACCCGCCAACGATGAGGCGATCCTTGCCCGCGTTGCTGCCACGAACAATTTGTTCATTGGCATCAGCAACGAGTTTTCCCAGGCAACCGATGTGCGTTCGCACCTCAATCAGGCACGCGCCGCCATTCGATACGGCTCGACCTTTACCAAAATCCTCGAAGACACCCATGTGTATCGCTATTGCGAATACACCTACATGGAAATGCTCGACATCTGCAACGACCACATCAACCTTATAAACTACTGCCATCCGGCAATCTGGGCACTTTGGAAGCATGACCAGTCGCACGATTCCAAGCTGGTCGAGACGCTCTTTGCCTTTATGCAGCACAGCTGTAACACGGTGCGCACCGCCGCGATCTTGTCGCTTCACAAAAACACGCTGCTCTATCGCATTAACCGCATAAAGGAAATCACCGGTAACGACTTGGCATCGGGAGAGGACCTCTTTTTGTTCCACCTCTCGATTCGCACCCTAATCTACCTTGGCTTTCTTGAGCCGAGGATTAAGCCCCGCACCAGCGCCGACCTGCACTGCCGCAAGTAGGCCGGGCGGGGCTTGGGCAAAACTAGTCGCGCTTAATCTCCAGCGTGGGGAACGTCATCTTGGCGTACTTTTCCATGAGCGGCTTTACTTCGTCCATATGGGCGAAGAACTCGTCGCGGGTCTTGTTGATCTCGTTGAGGTGCTCGGCGCGCGCGTGGTCGTCGTTGCGGTCGCGAATCAGGCCGTTCTCGGCAATCTTGAGCTTGGGGCGACCGGTGCGCTCGTCGGTTACGATATCGCCGCCCGCGCCGCAGACCGCACACTCCCAGGGAAACTCGACCCCATCCCAATGCTTGTCGCCGGGGTACACCAGGGAGCTGTGGCAGTTGGGACACACGCCGTCATCCGGATCGCCCAGCCAGCAGCGCTCGTCAACAGGCGTGCGAATGGCCTTGACGATGTTCTCGCCCATCTTGTGGGCGCGGGCGATCTGTCCGCCCCACTCCACGTCGTCTCCCCACACAAAAGCATTGCCCGGGCGGCCGTCGCGCTGCGCCATATAGCGATCGACGACAGTCATCGACATGGTAAACATAGTCGCCTGCAGGCTCTCCAGTGCCAGGGACTGCCAATCGTGCATGGAGCCGCCGACGGAGATGAGGCCGGCAACGGTATGCGGATTCTCCTTTACGGCACCGATGGCAAGCAAGAACGAAAGCTCGTATGCCAAGAAGCGCTGGGCAAAGCGGGTGTACACCGAGCTGGGCGTAAGGTCGTAGGTCGGAACCGAGAAGATCACGCCCTGGCAGGTCTGCAGTTCGCGAATAATCGCATCTACATCGTCTTTGTTTTTAAGAACGCAGCCGTGATATTCCTTTTGCAGGCCGGCGCCCATCTTTCCCATCTGCATGGTGCAGCCCTCGCAACCGGTGCAGGGCAAGATGTTATAGTCGAACAAATTGATCAGCTCGACCTCGCCGCCAGCCTCGCGCACCGCGCAAAGGGCCTCTTTGGCCAAAGCCTCGCCGTTGCCACCGTGCCTGCCGGCACAAATCGCCATCACTTTAAACGACATGGTCGCTCCTCTCCAGAGCATTTTGGACACGGATTCTGCCCGTGTGTACTTCGCAAAAAGCGTACGGCAGACGCAAAACATGCGCACCGTCCAGGCAACCAAGGCTCATGCGATAGTCTGCAGGGCATCTCGTGCAGATAAACAAAGTCCCCTCCCGCCCTGCTCAATGTGGGCAAAACGAGAGGGGGAATCGCGCTATTTGCGCTTAAAGGGAATGGGTTTGGGCGGGCACTTGGGCTTGACGGCCCCAGCCGTAACAATCGCGCCGTTGTCGCAGATATCCAGGCAGGCACCGCACTGGGTGCAAGCCTTTTGGTCGATCACGTGGATGAACCGCGGCCTTCCCAGAATCGCGTCCTCCTCGCAAACGCCCGAATCGACACACTTGTTGCATGCCTGGCATTTGGAGGCGAGGATATGGAAGGTCAAGAATGCCTGGCATTCCCCGGCGGCACAGACCTTCTTGGTGGTGTGCTGCACAATCTCGTCCTCGAACAGGTCGAGGAACGACTGCACCGCGCGCGCCAGCACGCGACCCTGCTCGCACAGGCACTGCGTCTGCATCACGGGGCAAAGGTCGCGAAAGAGCGCCAAGTCACCCGGCTTGCCCTTCTTGCGGCAGATATCGGCAAGAATCGTCGCAATCTGATGCGAGCCCTCGTAGCCAAAGACACAGCGTCCGCAGCTCTCGTGACGATACAGCGTGCAAATGTCCAAAAGCGCCTTTGCCATGCAGTTTTTGGAGGTATAGACGCACACGTAGTCGCTGCATAGCTCAATCTTTGAGGTGTCGTCGGGCCTCAGCAGCAGACCGCTGGGATAGCCAATCCCCACCGCTTTGGCGTCGTCGACGCCCGCCGCGGCAACCAAGGATTCCGCACTCACGACGCGGTCGACCTCAACGGGCTCATCGGCCCCGTCAAACCACACCCAGCGTTTTCCTTCGGCGGCAAGTAACTCCGATCCGCTCAGGCAGTGGTCATCGCCTTCACCTTCACAGCAAGATGGGAGAGGCTTTTCGCCGTCGAGCATCTTGGCCGCGGCCGAACCGTTGGCATGGACAAAGCCCAGGCTCGGGTCGCACTCGATCACGCGGCAGGACTCGCCCAACGCATCCGCGAGCGCGGCAGAGACCTCATCGCCTGCCGGCACCAAAACCGCCTGGGCACCGGCCCCTGCAATTTTTTCCGCGGCGGCCGCCACGTCCTTCTTAAGAAGCCAGAGCGCGACGGGGGCCTGCTTATGCGCAGGCATAAAGTTGATGATCGTCATGAGTTATCGCTCCTTTCCTAGTACTCGTTCCACAGGCGCGGCGTGCTGATCGTTAGGCGCAAATCGCACTGCAAGCAGCGGCTCGCCTCGCACGTTGCCTCATGGTCGGTATAGGGGCACTCAAACGTATCGAAGTTGTCCTTACGCGTCTGGGCATCGACAAACTCGGGCTGCACGGCATCGTCGTAGAAGCCCTCGGGGACACGCCCAATCCACTGCTCGGGAGCATCATGCTCGGTCAGCTCCTCGTCGATGTTGCCATCGCCACCCAAAGCGCGGTCGATGGCCGAGGCGCACGTGCGACCTGCAGCGATTGCCGCGATCACCGATTTGGTACCCGTCACGCAGTCGCCCGCCGACCAGATGCCTTCAACGCTCGTCTTGCCTTCGGTATCGGCCACGATATACGGGCCGTGCGTAAGCTCAAGGCCCATCTGGGCCGTGCCCTCGGGCTTTTGACCCACGGCAAAGATCACGCAGTCGGCATCGATGGTCTTCTCGCCGCCGTCGAGCAGTTCGGTGACGGCGCGGTGGTTCTCGTCAAAGTAGAACCGCTCGATCTTGTGGATCGTCATGGAACCGACCTTGCCCGAACCGTCCTCGGTCTCGTTAATGCTGGTAAAGGCATAGGCATCGTGCAGGACCACGCCTTCCTCGGCAGCCTCGGCGCGCTCCTCGGGCGTCGAGGTCATCGCGTCTTGGGCCTCAAGGCAGGCGACATCGACCGAGGCGGCACCCAGACGCACGGCAGTGCGGGCGCAGTCGTACGCCACGTTGCCGCCGCCAAGCACCACGACGCGCTTGCCCGTCAGGTCCGGGGCGCTGCCCATACGGGCGGCCTTCAGAAAATCGGTGTTACGCAGCACGCCTTCGAGGTCGTGGCCGGGCATGGGAAGCACCGTTCCGTCATGCGTGCCCACCGCAACCAGCACGGCATCGAAGCCCTGCTCCAAAAGCGCCTGGGGCTCGGCGATTCGCTCGCCACAGCGCAGCTCAATGCGCGGCTCGGCGTCATCACCCTGGGCAATCTCTAAAATCGTCGCAACCTCGGCATCGACCGTGGCATCAGGCAGGCGATACGCCGGAATGCCGTAGCGCATCTGGCCGCCGACCTTCTCGTTGGCCTCGAACACCACGACCTTGTGGCCCTTCTCGGCGCAATAGAGTGCGGCGGTCAAACCGGCGGGACCGGCACCCACAACGGCGACGCTCTTGCCGCTCAACGGCTCATGGCGCACGTTGGCCTTCCAGTCGCCCGTATCGCGCACGGCCGCGGCGCGCTTAAGACGGCAAACCGAAACCGGCGTGCCGTTGAGCTCGTTGCGCTTGCAGGCATCCTGGCAGCTATGGACGCAAATGTCGCCCAGGCTCTCGGGGAACGGGACCTTCTCGCGCACCACCGCGGCGGCTCGGGTGTACTCGCCGTTGCGGATGTGACGCAGGTAGCGCGGGATATCCACGTGGGCGGGACAGCCCGAGCGACAGGGAACCACGTTATCGGCATAGGACTTGTTCTCGTCAAACATATTGAGCGTGTCGACGATCGAGCCCGTGGGACACACTTCGATACAGGCGCCGCAAAAACGGCATCCGGCCTCCTGCAGGCTCACGCTGCCGTCGGTACCAATGCGAATGCCGTCCTCGGTACGCTGATAGTCCAAGACGCCGGCGCCGCGCAGCTCGCGGCACGCGCGCACGCAGCGGCCGCAGCGAATGCAGCGGGTGAACATATGGGTGATCAGCGGGTTCGATTCGTCCGTTGCGACCGGACGGCTCTTGGCGCGCCAGTGCGCAGGCGAAACTCCCAGGTACTGATACATAGACTGCAGTTCGCACTTGCCATACTTGGGGCAGCCGGTGCAATCGGCGGGATGCGTGGCCAAGATAAGCTCCATTGCCAGCTTGCGCACGCGCTCGGCCTGCTCGCCTGTCGTGTTGACGACCATTCCCTCGGCAACCTGCGTCTTGCAGGCACACACCGGCTCATCTTGGCCTTCGATCTCGACCATGCACAGACGGCATCCGCCGACGGCCTCAAGATCGGGATGTTTACACAGATGCGGAATATAGATACCGGCATCGAGCGCGGCTTCCAGGACATTTTGCCCTTCGCGTGCCTCGACCTCGGCTCCATTAATCGTTAGCTTCATTCGTTCCCCTCAAAACGTCGCTCTTGTCCAGAAAGGCGCCCGGGACCAAAGCGATCCCGAGCGCCTCGCTTGTAGGGCAAATCCCCGCCCGCACCCAACGCGTGGGTGTCTGCAGGCGCGAATAGCTGCGGTGTTACGACCACTCCTCGTCGCCCGCGTCCTCAAAGAGGGCTGCGGCGGCGTTTTCACCGGCGATGCGACCCGAGTTAAGGCAGAAGCCCATGGTGTTACCCGGAATGCAGTAGTTATAGGAGTCGCCATAGATGGTGCAGGCATCGGTGCCAACGCAGTACAGGCCAGGGATGACCTCATAGTCGTCGGTCATGACCTCCATCTTGTGGTTAATGAGCACGCCGCCCAGGGTGCCGTAGGCGCCACAGTACTGCTTGCAGCAATAGAAGGGGCCCTTCTCGAGCGGCTTCATAAACTCGCGCTCTTTCTCAAAGATGTCGTCCCAGCCGTTGTCGCACATCTCGTTGTACTCGTCGACGTTAGCGAGCAGACCCTCCACGTCGATACCCGCCTTCTCGGCAAGCTCCTCCAGCGTATCGGCCTGGCAGATCGCCGGATAGCCGGCCTCCAGGTCGCGGTTCCACTGCTCCTCAAAGCCGTCGTACAGGTCGTGCGGATGAACGTGGCTGACGATATCCGGACCATCCTTCTTCCAGTGCTTGAGCATACGGGAATCAAAGATGGCATAGGCGACCTTGCCGGGGAGATGGTTGATGGCGTTGCCGACAAAGGTGGTGTTGAAGATCTCGTCCTCCGGCATAAAGCGCTCCCCCAGGCGGTTGCACCAGTAGCACGGCTGACGGAATGCGCCCTCGACATAGAAGTGGTTCATGTTGTCGGGGATCTGGTACATGAGCTCCATGGTCACCGGGGTGTGGCCGCCGCCGACCTCGTGGCACATGTTGATGCCGTCGCCGTCCATGCCCGGAATGGCAAACGAGAACAGGTCTTTACCCCACTCAAAGTCGAGCTTCTCCTTGATGAGCTTGGCGTTGTGGCCAAAACCGCCCGTAGCGACAATCGCAGACTTGCACGAGATTTGGTACTCCTCGCCGTCCTTGTCCTTGGCGGTCACGCCGCAGATGGCGCCGTCCTCGCCCTTGATAAGGCCGGTGCCCGGGCACTCGAACATAAACTCGACGCCCAGGTCCTGGGCACGCTCGGTCATGCGTTTGGTCATCGTGGTCGCCGCGCGAGGACCGGGCTCCGAGCCGTCCTCGGGCTGCACGACATGCCAGGTGTACTCGCCGTCGGAATAGGCACGCGTGCGCTCGCGGGCGCGGAACGCCGGACGCACGGAGTTAAACACCACGCCCATGTCCTGCAGCCATGCGATGGTGTCGCCCGACTTAAAGTAGTAGTCGCGCACCAGGCGAGCATCGACCTGGTAATGGGTGTAGAACATATGGCGACGGAAGAGCTCGCCAGGCGTGACCTCGATCATCGAAGCCTTCTGAAGCGGAGAGCCAGCGGCGGCAGGCCCCATGCCCATGTTGGCGGCGCCACCGGTAATGGGGGCCTTCTCTAGGGCAATGACGCGAGCGCCTGCCTCGGCTGCAGCGACCGCTGCGGCAAGGCCACTCAGACCCGCGGCAACGACAACGACGTCGGTCTCTAACTGTTTCATGCGAATCCTCCTTTATAGGGCTCTTGGACGAACCCGGACTTCATGCGAATTGCATGCGTATCGACAGCCATACTTTCGCTCGAAAACAGACTCAAAGCCATGTGCAGGCGCACCGATGTTTGCCCATAGCGACCATGGGCTTTGTGCGGATGAACCATGCGTTTGGGCGACGCTTTCGAGCGCATGGCCCTGACGCCACACGTACAGGGGGGCGGTGTGCTTCACGGCGTCCGCCCCTGATAATCGAGTTTTCTTATTTATGGTTCCGCTGTGCCTCGAGCACATCGAGCGGCGTAAGCGCCTGAATAGCGCGCTCTTTTCCAAAGATTGCCGAGCACACGAGCGTTCCCGACATAACCAGGCAAACCGCGAGCGCGATTCCAAAGGCCCAGAATGCGAAGAGGTGGCCAAAGTTGATCGGCTGCTGCAGCATAAACGTGAAGAACGACGTGGCAAGACCCATAAAGACGCAGGGCACATTGGAGCAGATCGAGACAAACCAAAACCGTCCCGGCAGAAAATCTCAATCTGTAACAGTTACTCGGCAAAATCCGTCCCTCGTGTTACAGATTTAGACAAACGGGACCCAACCCACCGGTATATCTCGATCTGTAACACCTGGCCGCCCAAATCGGGTCTAGATGTTACAGATCGAGATTTTGTTTGAGATGTTGGGAATTGGGCTGAGAGAACAGTCCCGGAATAACAAAAAAGCTCGCCGGCTAGGCCGACGAGCTGCAAGTTCTTGGTCGCGGGGGCAGGATTTGAACCTACGACCTCCGGGCACCCTTTTCAAATTCTAGTTTCCCGAGGTCACACGCTATATCATCCCAGCTCAAACCCTATTTTTCGACCAAAACAGTGTCACTCGGTATCACGTAAAATCACGGAAAATCACGCTCATACATATTACCATACAGATTACCTCGAACCCCTAGGTCGTACGGAGCATGTCCACCAAAACGGAGACGTTGGTCGTATCCGTATAGTAGCTGCGATTCACCTCGGGGCTGTGCCCGAAATACGCCGAGCGAATCAAATCGGGAACGCCTCTCTGCATCCACTCGGTGTTGAGGGTCGCGCGCCAGACATGGGTCGAGACCTTATCGAGAAGGGGTATGTCCAAGGTGTCTGCCAACTCGTGATAGAGCTTCTTAATGGCATGCTGCGCGTTGTTGATGTCCCACGCGCTGCCAGGAGCCGCGGGGGCGGGGAACAGCAGCGCGCCTGGCTCGGCCCCCGCTCTTTCCA
>CAUCXP010000036.1 GCA_958446785.1 uncultured Collinsella sp.
CCGAGCCGTCGGATGACTTGAAGAAGGGGGAGGCCTCGCGGCCTCCCCCTTTTTTTGCGTTTACGGGGTGTAAATGACTCAATTACACCAGACGATCTTGTTGTTTTTGGTATTGAGCCTTTATTTAAAGAAAATAAATCGTATAACAAGGGCAACTGCTATGGCCGCAATGATCAAAAGCAGAATTGTCAGCTGATGCTGCTTGCGTCGTTTACTTGACGAAACGAAGATTGATTTTCCCTGTTTTGGCGTTTCGAGATAGCGAGCCGAATGCGTCAAGGTTTGCTTGGGTCGAGGCCCTCTTTGTTGATGAGCGGCGGATGCTTTCATCGGCTCATCGCTAGCTGCGCTGTTTTTAGATAATGGTGCGTCTTTCAGATATACAGGGTCTCCCGAGGCAACGCCCATATGTTTACGTCCCGTTTGGGCATCCTCGAGCGTTTGATATCGATTTCTCGTCACATAATCGGGCTCAGGATCATTAATGGGCTCTTGCGAGATGTGGGGGCGATGGAACCGTGGAGGCTGCGTAGAAGTATCTTCGCCCTGCGTCGGCATAAACATATTGTTCTGGTTTTGGTCGTCCATGATGCCCTTTAGCTCGTTACCAACAACGTGTACGCGCTCATTGTAAGCCCCTTGTTATTTGTGGCTGCGAACATACTTCTTATTTAAGCTCTGGTTCAAAGAACCTTAACCTTACTAAGACCTGAGTCATACACACTTAGATATGCTTATAGTACTGGACTCAAAAAACTTTATAGTCGATGTATATATGAGCACTGGGTGGGCATATATAAGAGCGTCAAAAGAAGTCCCAGTCACCTAGAAGATGGCTCGGCAGTCCTTAAAAGGAGTGGTAAACATGGCAAGCATGGTTCCTTATCGTTCGGTTTTTGGCGTTCGTCCTTCTGCTAGCTCGCTGTTCGATCTGTTTGATGATATGACCGACCTTGCAAACAACTCGATTGCCTCCAAGGCGTTCCCCGTTGACGTTGAGGACAAGGGCGATGGCTACGAGGTCAAGGCGTATCTGACCGGTGTCGCCAAGGATGACATCGACGTTGAGCTCAATGAGGGTCGCCTGTCCATCAGCGTGAACGTCGAGGAGAGCGCCGAAAACGAGGGTAAGAACTTCCTCCAGAAGGAGTTCGGCTCGTACAGTGCGACGCGCGGCGTGTATCTGAAGGACGCTTCGAGCGAGGGCCTTTCGGCTAAGTATGCTGACGGCATCCTGACCGTTACGGTTCCTAAGATTGTCGAGAAGAAGAACGTCACGAAGATCTCTATCGACTAACGATGGCTCTGCTTCAATCGAGAGTATGAGTTAAGGGGGCTGGGAAGTGATTCCCAGCCCCCTTTTGTTGTCTTGAGGGGCTATTGAATGGTTGTCGGTTGATACTGGCTTGCAGGGCGTATCGAGAGCTTCCGTGGCCCTTGAAGACGGGTGGCAGAACTGCCGAGTTCATCATCGAGACTTGCATCAAGCGCGTTGGCATAGCTTTTGACGGTAAGGCTTGGACGATTATTGTCCTGGCTGATATGCATGGCGATGAGCTGTTCGGTGCGATCGGTAACAAGTTCGCGCGCGGCTTCGGCGGCCTGGTTGTTGGAGAGGTGCCCCTTTGTGGACAGGATGCGCTCCTGAAGAAAGCGGGGGTACGCTCCTTCGCGCAACATAGTTACATCGTGGTTACTTTCGAGCGCGAGAACTCGACAGTCTTTGAGGATGCCTATGGCCTTGCTCGATAACTCTCCGGTGTCGGTGGCAAACCCAATGGAATCATCGAGAGCATTAAATCGATAGCCGACAGGATTGATGACATCGTGCGATGTTGAGTAGGTTTGCACGTGGATGCCGGCAATGGGGAGCGTGTCGCCGGGGTCAAATTCCTCTACGGGCAGGTGCGCGAGGTTTTCTTTGCATGAAAGGGTGTCCCTGCTGGCAAAGAGGGGACCATGCCAGTGCTTGCACCATACATCGAGCCCCTTGATATGGTCACCATGCTCATGGGTGATTACAAGAGAGGCGACGTCGTCTGCCGAGAGGCCAAGCTCCGCCATGCGTTTAAGTGTCTCGCGGCGGGACAGGCCGTTGTCGATCATGATGAGCCCCTGAGGCCCCTCGACGAGTGCGCAGTTGCCTTTTGAGCCGCTGCCGAGGATATGAAGGTGCAGGCGAGACATAAGATTCCAAAGGATACAATGAGTGCGGACGAATAGAGGAGGAAGCGAATGCCAACGGTATCTCAGCACTATGGACATCATGCCGCGCCGAGGACGGATAAGAGCGCCCTGGCAACGCGGCGGGCCGCTGCCCCCGTAGTGCTCATGGTATCAGGCGGTGCGGACTCGACGGCGCTGCTCCTTATGGCTTGCACATCAAAGCTGGATATCCAGGACGGGCGCGGCGTCGCTCCCATTGCGCGCGAGCGATTGCACGTGCTGCATGTAAACCATCATCTGCGCGGGGAGGCATCCGATGGCGACGAGGCCTTTGTACGTGACCTGTGCGCGCAATACGGCTTGCCGCTGTGTGTTGAGCATGCCTATTTTGATGACGAATCGGGCAATATCGAGGCTGCGGCTCGCGAGGTGCGCTATGCCGCGGCACGGAGATATGTTCGCGAACTTTGTGCTGAATCGGGCGCACCGCGGACGGCGGCTCGTATCTGTACCGCGCATACTTCGTCGGACCGCGCGGAAACATTTTTGATGAATGCCATTAAAGGGTCGGGTCCCGCGGGTCTATCGAGCATTCCGCGCCGTCGGAACATTGTGGTTCGCCCCTTGCTCGACCTCACGCACGATGAGCTCGTGAGCTATCTGCAGGTGCACGGTCAGCCATGGCGGGAAGATGAAAGCAACGAGGACGTTTCGTACCTGCGCAACTATGTACGCCATCGGGTGATGCCGGTGGTGGCACGGCGCAACGCGAGCGTCTGTAAGACGATTGGCGCCGCTTGCGAGATCTTAGGCGATGAGGATGCCTTTCTTTCCCAGCTTTCCGCACAGGCGTTCCGAAGCTGCCTGCGTAAGGAGGCGGCGGGTGCACTGGTTCTTGACGCTCGCCGACTGGCCGCGGCCGAGGTGGTGATTGCTCGGCGCATGGTGCGACTGGCAATTAAGCGTATCGACCCCGACGCTCGCCCGGAGATGCGGCATGTGGAGCGCGTGCTCGCCTGTGTCGCCGAAGGCTCGGGTTCGGTCACGCTGCCGGCGGGAATCGATGCGCGCGTGGAGTTTGGCATGCTGTCATTCAAGGCTCCGGCGGCGCGCGAGGGATTAGTTGCCGATTGGGTCACCATTCCCGGTCGATTGCCGCTGGGGGCGGGCCGCATTCTTGTGGCAGAGCCGATGGCCGTCGAGCCGGGGTGTGATATTGTGCGCCGTGCCCGCGAACTCGCGGGTGCCGGAGGGGTGGTCGCGATGGTGGATGCTGCGACGCTGGGCTTTGCCGATCGCGATAACGAACGGATGCTCGCCGGCTCGCGCGGGGAGATTCCCGCCGAGGCGCGTTTGGCGCGTCTGTGGGTAGACGGTCCCGCGCCGGGGGATGTGATGTGTCCGTTGGGCATGAGTGGGCGAAGTAAGAAGGTATCCGACCTGCTCAACGAGGCTCGTATTCCCGTATCTGAGCGCTCTGGCGTACCCGTGGTAAGAACGGCTCCGGGAGGTGCCGTAGTATGGGTCGCAGGCGTTCGCACGGACGAGCGTTTTAAATGCACGGCCGCAACGCGCGTGGCGTATCTGCTTCGTGTGGTCGATGCGGAATAGCGTCCCACGCCAGCTATTCTGTGCGACGTTGACGGTATTCCCGCGCTGATGGCGCACGGGCTGGTAAATATACCCCGTGCGCTGCTAGAATGTGTAGTTCGCGTCCATACGGCGGTGTGTGGGCGATAAGCACAAGAAAGGGTTGTCATGGCTTCTCAACATCCGGATATCGAGAAGGTTCTGTTTACGCAGGAGGATATCGACGGTATCGTCTCTCGCCTAGGCGAGCAGATTACTCGCGACTACGCGGGTAAGGATCTGGTGCTGATTGCGGTCTTGCGCGGCGCCGTGGTCTTTATGGGCGACCTGATGCGCAAGATCGAGCTGCCGACCAACATCGATTTCATGGCTGTTTCGAGCTATGGCGACGGTGTGAAGTCCTCGGGCATCGTGCGTATCATTAAGGACCTGGATATCGACATCCGCGGTCGCGACGTGCTGATCGTCGAGGACATTCTGGACTCGGGCCTGACGCTCAAGTATCTGATGAAGAACCTCGAGAGCCGCAAGCCCGCCTCGCTGGAGGTCGCCGCCTTCCTGTGGAAGGACGTTGAGGACCGTACCTCGGCCGTCACGCCCAAGTATGTTGGAACCCATTGCCCCGATGCCTTTGTGGTGGGCTACGGCCTCGACTATGCCGAGCGCTATCGTAACCTTCCGTATCTGGGCATTTTGAAACCGGAGGTTTATTCGTAAGATGCCCGATGACCGTAACGATAACAATTCCCAGACTCCCCGGGAGCCTAAGATCCCGGGGATGCCCGGAGGCAAGAAGCCCACGCGTACGGGCTGGCTGTATTTTATTTTGGCTTGCGCGCTTCTGGGCTACGCCTTCTTTAACATGGGCTCCGGCTTTGCCAACTCCAGCAATACCGTTAAGCTCGCGACGAGCGAGATGGTCAACGCCATTAAGCAGGACCGTGTCGAAGATTTGACCTATACGGTTCAAGACGGAAGCGTGGCGGGTCATTACTGGAAGACAAAAAAGGACAAGGGCGATACGAGCGAGCTCAAGAGCTTCTCCTCGACCTATGTCGGCTCCGATTCGCTTGCCGAGCTTATGGCGGAGCACCCCGATACCAAGTACATCGTCAACACCAATGACCCCGATTTTTGGGGCGACCTGGCGATGAGCGTGCTTCCGACGATCGCCCTGATCGCCATCATGTTCTACTTTATGCGCCAGATGATGGGCGCCAACAACAGGAACATGCAGTTTGGCAAGACTAACGCCAAGACCAACGAGGCCACGCGCCCCAAGGTCAAGTTTGAGGATGTTGCCGGTGTGGACGAGGCAGTCGAGGAGCTCGAGGAGATCCGCGACTTTTTGAGCGATCCGGACCGCTATCGCAAGCTGGGCGCCAAGATCCCGCGTGGCGTGTTGCTGGTTGGCCCTCCGGGTACTGGTAAGACCCTGCTGGCCAAGGCCGTTGCCGGCGAGGCGGGCGTGCCGTTCTTTAGCATCTCGGGTTCTGACTTTGTCGAGATGTTCGTGGGTGTCGGCGCCAGCCGCGTGCGTGACCTCTTTAAGGAGGTCAAGTCCCAGGCCCCGTCGATCATCTTTATCGACGAGATCGATGCCGTGGGGCGTCAGCGCGGAGCCGGTCTGGGCGGCGGTCACGACGAGCGCGAGCAGACGCTCAACCAGCTGCTGGTCGAGATGGACGGTTTTGAGGAAAGCGAGTCGGTCATCCTGATCGCCGCGACCAACCGTCCTGACATCCTGGATCCGGCATTGCTGCGTCCCGGTCGTTTTGACCGTCAGGTTACGGTCGACCGTCCGGATGTGAAGGGCCGCGAGCAGATCTTGCGCGTGCATGCCGAGAACAAGCCGATGGACGAGGACGTTAAGTTTGAGAAGCTCGCCCAGATGACCGTTGGCTTTACCGGCGCCGACCTGGCGAACTTGCTCAATGAGTCTGCACTGTTGGCTGCCCGCCGTCATCGTTCCGTGATCTCGATGGACGAGGTCGAGGAGTCGATGGAGCGCGTGATTGCCGGTCCGCAGCGCAAGGGTCGTGTGATGACCGAAGCCGAGCGCACCACGATTGCCTACCACGAAAGCGGTCACGCCCTGGTGGGCCACGTCCTGGAGCATTCCGATCCGGTTCACAAGATCTCGATCGTCAGCCGCGGCCAGGCGCTGGGCTACACGCTGCAGCTTCCGCAGGAGGACCACTTCCTCAAGACCAAGAACGAGATGCTCGACGAGCTTGCCGTGTTCTTGGGCGGTCGCGTTGCCGAGGAGCTCATGTGCGACGACATCACATCGGGCGCGAGCAACGATCTGGAGCGCGCGACCAAGATGGCGCGCGAGATGGTCACGCGCCTGGGCATGAGCGAGGAGCTTGGAACGCAGGTGTTTGGTGAGGCACAGCATCAGGTATTCCTGGGCCGCGATTACGCCGATCACCAGGATTACTCCGAGGAGACGGCGCGCCGCATCGATATCGAGGTTCAGCGCATCATGCGCGAGGCCCATCGCCGTGCGGTCGAGATTTTGGATGCCCGTCGCGATCAGCTCGATCTGATGGCCAAGGTGCTGCTTGAGCGCGAGACCGTCGAAGGCGACGCCGTGAACGCCCTGCTCGACAACGAGTGGGATGCCTATCTTGAGCGCGAGGGCGATATCCTGGCGGCCAAGGAGGAGCGCAATGCCAAGGCGGCCGGCATGCCGACCAAGAAGCGTGCGCCTCGTATGAGCGAGGAGGAGCTTGCGGCGGACGCCGCGGCATTTGCGCAGGCGGCTATGCAGGAAGATGCAGAGATCGCATCCGATGATGCCGGCGATGACTGTGCCGTCAATGCCGGTGCCGACACCGACGACGACAAATAGTCTTTGTGGCGAAAGCCTCTGCGGGGAAACCTGCGGAGGCTTTTTCTTTTGAGCGATATGTTGATTGGGGACAGACTTAAATGAGCGTTTTCACGCATTTAAGTCTGTCCCCAATCAACATTGTGGCGCTCTAGTTGGCTAAAGCGTACAATAGCGCCTATGCGAAAGGGGAACAGATGATCAACGAAACTATGTATGCTCGCGGTGCGGAAAGCTCCATCATCCGTGAGATCTTTAGCTATGGCCTTGAGCGCAAGGTACAGATCGGTGCAGAGAACGTATTCGATTTCTCACTGGGCAACCCGAGTGTTCCGGCGCCCGCTGCTGTGGCTGAGTCCATTAAGAAGGCCTTGGAGCTGCCGAGCGACCAGCTGCATGGATACACGCCTGCGCCGGGTCTGCCGCAATGTCGAGCAGCCGTCGCCGACTCGCTCAACCGTCGCTTTGGCACGAGCTATGAGGGCAAGGATGTCTTTATGACCGTGGGCGCGGCGGCTTCGCTCACCTGCACGCTCAATGCCGTTACGAACCCGGGTGACGAGGTTATTGTTATCGCCCCGTACTTTCCGGAGTATCGCGTTTGGATTGAGAAGGCCGGCTGTACGTGTGTCGAGGCGCTCGCCGATGAAGATACGTTCCAGCTGAGCGTGAGTAACGTGCTCAAGGCGATTACTGATAAGACGGCTGCCGTCATCATCGACTCGCCCAACAATCCGACCGGTGCCGTATATACACGCGACACGCTGACGCGACTGGCCAATGTTCTGCGCGAGGCCAGCGCTCAGCGTGATCCCGAGAATCCGATTATGCTCATCTCTGATGAGCCGTATCGCGAGATCGTGTACGGTGCCGAGGTGGCTTGGGTGCCCTCGATCTACGAGAACACCGTGGTGTGCTACTCGTATTCTAAGTCGCTGTCGCTGCCTGGTGAGCGCGTGGGCTGGATTTTGGTCCCCAATACGAATCCTCAGGCAGCTCGTCTAATGCCCGCCGTTGCCGGTGCCGCCCGTACGCTGGGCTTCGTGTGCGCTCCGGCGCTCTTCCAGCGCGTGATTATTGATTGCATCGATGAGCCGAGTGGTGTCGAGGCCTATGCGCGCAACCGCACGGCGTTAACCGACGCACTAGCGGAGTACGGCTACACCTATGTCGAGCCGGAAGGCGCGTTCTACCTGTGGGTGAAAGCGCTGGAGCCCGATGCGAATGCGTTCTGCGAGCGCGCGAAGAAGTACGAACTGCTCGCGGTTCCCTCGGACAGTTTTGGCATGCCGGGCTGGTTCCGCCTGGGCTACTGCGTGAGCTATGAGACAATCGTCAACTCGCTGCCTGCCTGGAAGCAGCTGGCCGACGAATATCGTCGAAAGTAAAGCGCTCTGCTTACAATGTTTTACGTGAAACGGGGTTTGGTTTTAAGCCAGACCCCGTTGTCTATGCCGTTGTGTGATTGGGATGAAGCAGTTTTACGACTGCCGAAAGCTATGCGTACAATGAATATACGCGACGGCCATACTGGACAAGGAGACCCGATGCCCTACCTTCTTTCTTGTGATATTCATACTCATACGATGTTCTCTGCGCATGCGTACTCAACCATCGAGGAGAACATCTATTGGGCGGCAGAGCGCGGCCTTCAGGTGCTCGGATCTGCCGACCATCTGAGCTCTATGGTTACAGCCTGCCCCAATGACCTGCGCAGTTACCAGTTCTTTATCAACCAGGATATCTGGCCGCGCATTTGGAGCGGCGTGCTGGTGCTGCGTGGTGCCGAGGCTGATATCGTTTCGCTGGACGGAAGCCTGTTTGGCGAGGATACTCCTGTCACGCTCGATATCGCCGGCGATTCGTATAGTCGTGAGCATTCGCTGTTCGATTTGGTGACGCGCAATTTGGATTATTTGGTGGCAAGCGTGCATAATCCGCAGATTGCCGAAGGCGCGACGCTCGCCCAGACAACCGAGATGTATATCAATGCCTTGGAACACCCCAAGGTATTCATGCTGGGCCACGCGGGGCGCTCGGGCGTGCCGTTCGATATCGATGAGGTGCTGCTGGCGGCCAAGGCCAAGCACAAGATTATCGAGATCAACAACCATAGTCTTGAACACGGTGTCGACACTGAGCATTGGGCCGTATGCCGCAAGATCGCCGAGCGCTGCGCCTAGCTGGGCGTGGGTATTGGCGTGTCGACCGATGCCCACATTGGCATGGCCATTGGCAAACTCGATCACGCGCGCAAGATGCTTGACGAGATTCACTTCCCGCTGGATTTGATCGTGACGCGCGACCGCGAGACACTGCTGCGCGAGATGGCGGCAGCCGGCGTGTGTGACCTGCGCAAGGGGATGTAGCGGAGTTCATAAACCAAGCGAAGGGGGGCGGTCCAGACGGGCCGCCCCCCCTTTCTTGTCTCGAAAATCTACCGGGGTGGATTAGCGGCGCTCGAGGACCGCTACGGTTTCGGTGTGGTCGGTATGGGGGAACATGTCGACGGGCGTGATCTTGAGCAGGCGATAGCCTCCGTCGAGGAGCTGGTGCAGGTCGCGCTCTTGGGTCACGGGGTTGCAGCTGATATAGGTGATGCGGCGCGGCTTAAGTGCGCAGGCGGCTTCGAGGAACTCGGGTGTGGAGCCGGCGCGCGGCGGGTCGATGGAGAGAACGTCAACGCGCTCGTTGTTATCGGCAGCGTCCAGGATGTAATCGGTGGCGTCGTCGGCCATAAACCAAGCGCTGCGGGCGAGGCCGTTGAGCTCGGCATTGCGGCGTGCGTCGGCAATGCCCGCCGGGTTGCGCTCCACACCGAGCAGCATGATGCCGATACCCTTGTTCTGGGCTTCTTTAGCTGCGCAAAGACCGATGGTGCCGCTGCCGCAGTAGGCATCCATAAGCACATCGCCCTGGCGCAGATCCATGCCATCGATAGCGAGCTGGTAGAGCAGCTCGGTCTGCTGCGGGTTGGTCTGGTAGAACGCGGTAGGGGAGATATCGAATTCGCAACCGAGCAGCTGGTCGCGCATGCACTCGGCGCCATAGACGATACGAGTCTCCTCACCCAAGATGGCGTTACCGGGGCGTCCGTTGATGTTTTGGGCAACGGTGACGATATGCGGATCGAGTGCGGCGACAGCCTCAAAGAACTCCTGCGCATGCGGCAAGTCGCGCTGAGCGGTCACGAGGGTGACCATAATCTGGTCGGTACGCCAACCGCAGCGAACGACGGCATAGCGAAGCAAGCCCAGATGCTTGTCTTCGTTAAAGGCAGGAATATGCAGACGTTCGGCCTCGCGAGCGATGCCGTTGAGAATCTGGCGGGCTCCCGGCGCCTCGACGGGGCATTCGGGCACGGCAACGATTCTGTGCGAACCGCGCTCAAAGAAGCCGCAGCGGACAGCGCCCTCCTTACCGGGAGCAAAGGGAGTGGCAGCCTTATGACGAAAACCGCGCGGAGCAGGATATTTGCCCGGATCGCCCAAGGTAACACCCATACCGCGAATGGGATCCGCGGCAACACCCTCGCGCTCACAGAGCTCAGCAAACAGCTCCTCCATAGCAGCCTGCTTGGCGGCGAGCTGCTTCTTATAAGGACGATTGAGCGCCGTGCACCCACCACAAGTTTTCATGATGGAACAAGGAGACTTGGGGTCCGTGGCCTTACGCACGGATGGAACCGAATCATTATGCGGACGCTTGGAACGAGTCCGAGGTGCTTTGTCCCCGCCCCGACGAGAGTCAGAACGCTTGGTCTTAGCCCTGCTCTTGGTCGATTTGCTTTTTGCAGCTTTAGAAGACTTGGATTTCGTGGAAGATTTCTCCTCCGACCCCTCAGCTGCCTCGATCAAAGCACGACGAGCCTTACGCTCCGCACGAGATTCTGCCATCAATAACTCCACTAATTCATGAATTAAAGCTGCATGTATTGTACCGTGCCAAGCCAGCAGACGATATACAAGCGGTTTATTCGTGTCAGTGATAAGCCCAACGACGGTTGCCCGCCGCGTGAGGGGTGTGGGGGTTAAGT
>CAUCXP010000037.1 GCA_958446785.1 uncultured Collinsella sp.
GACGATAAAGCTATTCCAGCCGGCAATTGCTTCGACCAAAGGGGGAAAAAGAAAACACAGCTCGTGGGCGCCGAGGAGGCTGGCAAATTCTCCATCGCCTTTGTCACCGGCACGCTCATCATGATCGCGTGCAACTACGGCGTGCGCAATTTCCAGGTCTCGGACATCGACGAAAAGACGTCCTTTGCCTCTTACCAGCTCAACCGCTGGATCTGCGGAGCGCTCGCGCTGGCATGCGGCCTGGTATACAGCAGCGCCCGCGGCTACGATGCGCAGATGGCCACAATCGGCCTGGGCGTCTACCTGTATAAGGTGATCGACGGCATTGCCGACGTGTACGAGGGCCGCCTGCAGCAGGCCGACAAACTCTACCTGGCCGGCATGAGCCAAACGCTACGATCCGTCGGCGTCATCGCGGTCTTTAGCGTGGTACTGTTCCTCACGCGCAGCATGCCCATCGCCGCCATGGCCATGGGTGTTACCGCGATCGCCTCGCTCGTTCTGGTCACCGCGCCGCTCGCCCTGCTCGAAACCGAAAAATCGCGCCGCGTGAGCCTGCGCGAGGTCGGTCACCTGTTTATCCAGTGCGCCCCGCTTTTTGGCGCGCTGTTCCTGTTCAACCTTATCGAGAGCATGCCCAAGTTCGTGATGGAAGGCACGCTGGCCTACAAGTATCAGCTGTACTTTAATGCCCTGTTCTTTCCGGCGCAGGCTATTTTGTTGAGCATTGGATTTATCTATAAACCGCAGCTCCTGCGTTTGTCGAGCATTTGGGCTAATCCTCGCAAGCGTCGTCGCTTTGACCTGATTATTGTTGCCGTTATGGCACTGATCGTGGTCATCACCAGCGTGTGCGCCGCATTTATGGCAGGTCCCGGTATTCCCCTCATGAGCTTCATGTACGGCCTCAATTTTGAGCGCTACCGCACGCTGGCACTGCTGATGGTTGTCGCCGGCGGCGTCACCGCGGCCATCGACTTTCTCTACGCCATCATCACGGTGCTGCGCCATGCCGGCGACGTCACCAAAATCTACCTGATCTGCTTCGCCGTAAGCGTAGTGCTGCCGGTGATCCTGATCAACCTGCTGGGTCTGATGGGCGCCGTGGTGAGCTACCTAGCCATCATGGCCCTACTCCTGGTGCTGCTGATTATCGAATACGCCCACATCCGCCAACGCATCGAGCGCGACCGCAACCCGTACGGCGCCTAATTGGCGCAATGGGGGTCTCGTTGCGGACGATTTGCGACACGCAAAACTAAGTGAGTAGACTTTTGCCGAATCCCTGACCACACCGGCAAAACACAAGTCAGTGACCTGCGGTTTTGTTGAGGCAAATTTGCCGGCTGCTCGGCATTTCCAAAAAAGTCTACTCACTTAGCCAGCGGGCAGCCAAAAAAGAACCGTCGCAACGTCGTTTGACTCCGTTGCGACGGTTTTTCGAGCATTTTCGCACTGCCGAGGACGCAGACGCTCCTCATTTCTCGCGCTTACCGAGCAAGAAGGCGCTATTCTCCGAAAGTAGTCAAAAAAGCTCCGCCCCAAATTAGCTACCCTTTGCACCGATTATTCGCCTGGGTTGATGTTCGCATAGAACTCGGCGCCGTCATCAAGGCGCAGGATACCGACGC
Source organism: uncultured Collinsella sp. (assembly GCA_958446785.1). Taxonomy (GTDB): domain Bacteria; phylum Actinomycetota; class Coriobacteriia; order Coriobacteriales; family Coriobacteriaceae; genus Collinsella. The sequence continues at coordinate 1,632 of CAUCXP010000037.1, forward strand.
GACCGAACTCGGAGCCGGTGGCGGCAGCGCAGTCGATGTCGATGCGATCGGGCACACCGGCGGCATCCTCGCCGCCCAGGCGCACGATCTGCCCGCGGCCCGACTCCTCATCGAGCCCCGCAAGACCACCGACCTCGCAATAACGCCCGAGCGACACCGTTGGCGTGTGACCGCTCACCACGACCGGGCCCTCGCCCTCGGCAGAAAGCAGTCCCGTCGGCGCATCCCAATAGCCGTGACGAATCCACAGCAGGTCATCGGACGACTGCACGGCGAGCATTTGCCGCAGCAGCTCGCTATCGGCATCGACCGCTCCCCTGCCGTCACCGCAATCGACACCATGCTCAAGCAAAAACGCGCGCGCCGCCTCGGTCTGGATGCCGGCATGCACCAGCAGGTACGGGCGCTCCTCGGTCTCGGCCACCGCGCAGAGCGGCAGCGTGGCCATCCATCGCACGAGCTCCTCGTATGCCTCAAATTCCATGTCGTTGAGCTGCTCGCTCGTCGTCCAGCCACCGTTGATATCCCAGGTCTCGGCATCGAGCGGATCCTGGCCAATGATGGCATCGAGCATGATCTGCTCGTGATTGCCCTTGAGCGCACGGGCGTTGGGCAGCGAGCGCACGAGCTTAATAACGCCGACCGGATCGGGCCCGCGATCGATCATGTCGCCCAGCACGTACAGCGTGTCGTCGGACGTCAACGAGATCTTAGACAGGGCCTCGTCAAGCGCACGCACGTGCCCGTGAGCATCAGATGTCACATAGATCGCCATGGTACGCCTCTCCTTGCATTGCGGTCTAAGCCCGGCGCCGCAACTAAAACTTCAAGTTGAACTTAAACGTTACCCATTGTACTCCGTTGCAATAAAGCTGGAAAGGGTTTCCGAGCAGAGGCAAAGACGGCAGCCGTCTATGACGATATCGCGCACGCCCGTAATCCGCCCCCATAAACCCACCACCTTTGGGTACAAATAACCGCAGACAACTGACCGTGCCACGCCAACCACCCAGGAGCGGACACTATCCATGAACCAGATACTTCTCTTTATCGGCCTCGTCATCATTTTGTGCCTGACCATCAAACCCGTCGGCAAAAAACTCCCCTTCCCCACCCTCCTCATCTTTATTGCGCTCGGCATGCTGCTCGGCGTCAACGGTCCGGCGCACATCGACTTTAGCGACTACGCGCTCACCGAAACCGTCTGCAGCACGGCGCTGCTATTCATCATGTTCTACGGCGGCTTTAACACCAACATCGACCGTGCCAAACCCGTCGCCGCGCCCGCTGTGCTGCTGAGCACGCTCGGCGTTATCACCACCGCCGGCATCACTGGCGTGTTCGCACACTTCGCACTGGGCTTCGACTGGATTGGCGGCCTGCTGCTGGGCTCGGTCGTGGCGTCGACCGACGCGGCGAGCGTCTTTAGCGTGCTGCGCGAGCACAACCTGTCGCTAAAGGGCGGCACCGACTCGCTGCTCGAGGTCGAATCGGGCTCCAACGACCCCGTCGCCTACATGCTCACCGCGGTACTCGCCACCCTCGCGGCGGGTGGCAACATCGACATTCCCGTGCTGCTGACCAAGCAGATCATCCTGGGCGTGGGGTTGGGCCTTGCCATCGGCTGGACATCCAGCCGTCTGATTGAGCGCGCACACGCAACGGCCGAAGGCGCGCAGACCATCTTCTTGTTCGCCGTGGCGATCGTCGCCTACGCACTGCCGAGCTACCTGGGCGGCAACGGCTTTTTGGCCGTATACCTGGCAGGCATTGTGCTGGGCGCGAGCGACATCACCGGCAAGGTCGAGATGGCGCACTTCTTTGACACCCTTACCGAGATGGCCGAGATGACGATCTTCTTCTTGCTCGGCCTGCTCGTCACGCCCGCGCGCCTGCCGCAAATGCTGCTACCCGGCCTGGCGCTCATGGCGTTTATGCTCTTTGCGAGCCGCCCCATCGCCGTCGGTCTGCTGCTGGCGCCCTTTAAGACGAGCCCTCGCCAGGTTGCGCTCGTAAGCTGGGCGGGCTTGCGCGGCGCGGCTTCGGTCGTCTTTAGCCTCTTTGCTGTGGTGGCCGGCGTTCCCGGCGGACACGACCTATTTGACCTGGTGTTTGTGATTGCCGTATCGAGCATTGTGGTGCAGGGTTCGCTACTGCCGGCGGTGGCGAAGAAACTCGATATGATCGATGCGGCCGGCGACGTGCGCCGCACCTTTAACGACTACCGCGACGAGGACGGCATGTCGTTTGTAAAGCTCAAGGTGGGCGCTGGCCATCCGTTTGCCGGGCGCTCGCTCGCCGATATTGGCAGCGCGACGGACATGCTCGTGGTCTTGGTGCTGCGCGACGGGGCGCACCCGGTACTGCCCAACGGCGATACCGTCATCGAGGAAGGCGACCTTCTGGTGATGGCAGCCCCAACGTTCGAAGAGCGTGCCGAAGTTACGCTGCGCGAGATCACCGTGACGCCCCACGGTCGCCTGGCCGGTCAGCGCCTGCGCGACGTGCCGCAGGGCAAGCACCCGTTTATCGTGGTGATGCTCAAGCGCGAAGGCCAAACGATCATCCCCGACGGCGACACCCTCATATACGCCGGCGACGAAGCCGTCATCGCCACGCTCGCGTCGTAGCGGCCAGGGGTTAGCTAATTTGCGACGAAGAAATCAAGCGCCTAGAGAACCTCATGCCTTCGCTCGCAGATTTGGATTTGCCCGAGGAGTAAAGCACCCCTCCCCCATGTAACCATCCTGTAAATCATAGCAGCGCAGTCGAGTTTTACCGTGATGCGGTCGCGCCTGGCGCTCCACTGTGCTAAAGTATCCCGAACGTTCAAACGACTACGAGGGGAACTAGAAGATGGCACGTGTGCACAACTTCTCAGCTGGCCCGGCCGCGCTGCCTACCAGCGTGCTCGCCGAGATCGCCGACGAGATGATGGACTACCGCGGTTGCGGCATGTCCGTGCTCGAGATGAGCCATCGATCTAGCATGTACCAGCAGATCATCGACGACGCCGAGGCAACCCTGCGCCGTCTGCTGAGCATCCCCGATAACTACCGTGTTCTGTTTTTGCAGGGCGGCGCCACGCTGCAGTTTGCGGGCATCCCGATGAACCTCATGCGCCGCGGCCGCGCCGGCTACGTCGTGACCGGCAACTTCGCCAACAAGGCGTACCAGGAGGCCGCCAAGTACGGCGAGGCCGTGCTGCTCGCGAGCTCCGAGGACACCAATTTCGACCGCATTCCCGCCATGGCCGACATCAACGCGCGCATTGCCGCCGAGGCCGCGGGCGACGGGCTCGGCTACGTCTACATCTGCCAGAACAACACCATCTTTGGCACCATGTACCACGAGCTGCCTAACTGCGGCGACGTACCGCTGGTCGCCGATGTCTCGAGCTGCTTTTTGTCGCAGCCGCTCGACGTTGAGCGCTACGGGCTCATTTACGCCGGCGCGCAGAAAAACGCCGGCGCCGCGGGCGTGACCGTGATCATCGTGCGCGACGACCTCATCGCCGACGGCCCCGCCTTTGCGCAGACGCCGCAGTACCTGGACCTTAAGACCCAGGCCGCCAAGGGTTCCATGCTCAACACGCCCAACACCTTTGGCATCTACGTATGCGGCAAGGTGTTCCATTGGGTGGAGCAGACCGGCGGGCTCGCAACCATGGCCGAGCGCAACTGGGCCAAGGCCAACCTGCTCTATGACCTGCTCGAGCACAGCGAGCTGTTCCATGGCGCCACGCAGGCCGACAGCCGCTCCATCGCCAACGTCACCTTCCGCACCGGCGACGCCGAGCTCGACGCGGCCTTTGTCGCAGGCGCGGCCAAGCACCAGATTCAAAACGTCAAGGGCCATCGCCTGGTGGGCGGCATGCGCGCCAGCGTCTACAACGCCGTAACCATGGAAGACGTGCAGGCACTTGCCTCGTACATGAAGGACTTCGAAGCGCAGCATAGTTTGAGTCCGCGATCTAACTAGCCCGCAACGCGCGGGCCGACCAGCCATCTCAAACCACCCTGTTTAGATCAAAACCTGCTAAGGAGTTTTTCCATGCGTAAGATTAAGACCATCGACGACATCACCAAAGACGGCAAAGTCGAGTTTGGCGAGGGCTACGAGTTTGTGGGCACCGCCGAGGAGGCCGACGCTATCCTGATGCGCTCCACCGACCTGCACGGCTACGAGCTGCCCGAGGGCATCCGCGCCATCGCCCGCTGCGGCGCCGGCGTCAACAACATCCCCGTCGAGGAGTACGCCAGAAAGGGCGTCGTCGTCTTTAACTCCCCCGGTGCCAACAGCAACGCCGTCAAGGAGCTCGTCCTGGGCATGCTGGTGCTTTCGAGCCGCGGCGTCGTGCAGTCGATGAACTGGGTGCGCAACAACGCCGACGACCCCGAGATCCAGGTCGATGCCGAGAAGGCCAAGAAGGCCTTTGTGGGCCGCGAGCTCAAGGGCAAGCGCATCGGCGTCATCGGCCTGGGCAACGTAGGCTCCAAGGTCGCCAACGCCTGTGTCGACCTGGGCATGGACGTTTACGGCTACGATCCGTTCATTTCCGTCGAGCACGCGTGGGTGCTGAGCCGCGAGGTGCAGCGCGTGGGCACGCTCGAGGATCTGTGCCGCGGCTGCGACTACCTCACCGTGCACGTGCCCAGCAAGGCCGATACCATCGGCATGATCAGCACCGAGCAGATCGACCTGCTGGCCCCGGACGCCGTGCTCATCAACTACGCGCGCGAGACCATCATTGACGAGGACGCCGTCGACGCTGCCCTGCGCGAGGGCAAGCTCAGCTGGTTTAGCTGCGACTTTGCCACGCCCAAGACCGTCAAGATGCCCAACACGTTTATCACCACGCATTCGGGCGCCGGCACCGGCGAGGCCGAGGCCAACTGCGCCGACATGGCCATCAGCGAGCTCAAAGATTACCTGGAAAACGGCAACATCGCGCACAGCGTCAACTACCCCGCCTGCAGCATGGGCAAGGCGCGCGCCGCAAGCCGCATTGCTTGCCTGCATGCCAACGTGCCCAACATGATCGGCCAGATCACGGCCATTCTCGCCAAGGACAACGCCAACGTGCAGCGCATGACCAACGAGTCCGCTGGCGAGAACGCCTACACCATGTTCGACACCGATGAGCACCTGGACGGCAGCACGATCGAGGCGCTCAAGCAGATTCCGTCGATGTATCGCGTGCGCGTGATTAAATAGCGCCGGTGCCAAGCCTGCCAGACAGACCACGAAGCCCATTCGCCCCCCGTTTTCACGAAACGGGGGGCGATTTTGTTGCTCCGGACGACTTTAAAATGATACCCAGAACAAGTTTTTTCAGATAATCGATAGTGAGGCTCCAGTCGCTAAGCACACCCGCTTTGATAAACAGCTTTATCAGGGACTTTAGTAGGTAAAAATCGGTCTCTATGTGCCGAATGTAAGTTGACTGTCCATTTTCCGAAACAACTTATTCTAGGTAGCATTTTTAAGGCCCTTCCAAGGCAAAATATAAGTATTTTGCGACCAAAACTCTAGTCCGCGCGACCGTTTTCCGCCCGCGCGGCTACATTCCCGCCCAATCGATAAAAATCTCCTCACGAAGCCGCCGTTCGAGCTCCTGCTGCCGCGGCGTCTTGTCTTTCAGCGGCACATCGAGATAGGACATGATGAGCTCCATCACCACGCGGAAGGCATCGAAGTCGGCCAGCTGACCATAGGTCATCAGAACGACGGGATATCCCATGGCTTGCAAGGCCGTCGTTCGATCGGAGTCCGAAATCTTGGATTCAATGGATCCGTGAATGGCTTTACCCTGGCATTCAACCAGACACTCTCGGCTGCCGTCCTTATTTGCCAGCAGGATATCGGCATAGCGCCTATCAAGCCCCGAAATCAGGCGGGCGCTGCGCGTCAAGCGAATCTCGACGTTATTGGTAAGGCGCAGCCCTTCGCCGCCGCGCAACCTCGTAAGGCCAAACAGCATCGAAGCCTGGACCTCGAGCGGCGATGCCGCCACCCCCCTAATGCACTTCGCGGCACGTGTGAACGATTTAGCGCCGCGGAGCCCCCGGACCTTATCGACGTACTCTGTAAGTTCAGAGAACTCGATCAAGGGCGGTCGTTTCCACAGGTCCGTTGGATTCCCCGAGACATCCTTTACATTTTCCCAACCCAACCGTGCGTCACCCCACCGGTCCCCATATGCCTGCACAAGTGCCGACTTTACCTGAGGCGCAATCTTGCACACGGCAAAGGTGCCGCACATCTCATACATGCACATGATTAAACGCTCGTTTGAGACCGAGGAAGCCAGGGTCAGCAGGGTAAAGAGCGGGGACGCGACATCGAGGCCAAACTCTGTCTGTCGCATGGAATCAAACGGCCTCTCCCCGTTCCAAACATGCCTGACAATGCGATCGCCCTTACGTCCGCAGCTGCCCTGCGCCAACACGTGTAACGGGGTGCCCAGGAAATGCGTGACGAGCGGATGCTCACATAGGTGCTCCCTGCGCGGATCGTCCGCAGAATCGGGCAGGTCCGGCATTATTGCCAAGACCTGTGGAGGTATCCGGTGATACCGAAAGGCAGATATGTCGCACAGCATGTCGTCCATGAAGGGTACGTACCCGCTGCGTCGCTTGTGAACCCGCTCGGACGGCAAACGCACTGGCTCGGCCTGCGAACGGTAAATACTGCCACGCCCACGTCGCGGATCTCTCAGGAGGCTTACAATCGGTTTGGAAAGCAAACTGCTTGCGAGGATGCATATGGTTGGTGAGGACTTTGCCTGGCGGCTTGCGCAGGAGCTTGTGCGGATCGAAAGCTCAGACCCGGGCGCGTATGAGGACGAGATCGAGCGCTTCATTAAGAGGCTCATTGAGCAGCAGCTGGCACAACTTGATAGTTCTGCGCTCGATGCCGTGCAGATTGAGGAGCTCGAAGTGCTGCCCGGGCGCCGCAACCTTAAAGTCACCGTGCCGGGCCAAAGCGACGAGCCGCGGCTGATCTATATCTGCCACATGGATACCGTCACCTTGGGCGATGGCTGGGACGCAGACATCGCACCGCTTGGGGCGGTTGTGCGCGACGATAAACTCTATGGCCGCGGTGCCTGCGATATGAAGGGTGGCCTGGCCTGCGCTATTGCCGCACTGATCCATACGCTCGAGCGCGTGGCGGCGGATGGCGCGTTGCCCCGCCGCGGCTTTTCGCTCATCTGCTCGGTCGACGAGGAAGACTTTATGCGCGGCTCAGAGGCCGCGATCGATGCCGGCTGGGTCGGCTCGCGTGAATGGGCGCTGGACACCGAACCCACCGACGGACAGATTCAGGTGGCGCACAAGGGGCGCACGTGGTTCGAGATTGAAATGGCTGGCGTAACGGCGCATGCGAGCCAGCCGTGGAAGGGCGCGGATGCCGTCGCCGCCATGGCCGAGGTCGTGTGTTCGCTCCGTCGCGTGTTTGTGGCGCTGCCCGCGCACGATGAGCTGGGGTCTTCGACCATCACGTTTGGCCAAATCGAGGGCGGATATCGCCCCTATGTCGTGCCCGACCGCGCCAAAGTCTGGGTCGACATGCGTCTGACCCCGCCGACCGATACGGCCGCCGCGACGCGCATGGTAGAGCAGGCCATCGCCGTCGCCGAAGCAGCCGTTCCCGGTTGCCATGGCAGCTACACCGTGACGGGCGACCGCCCCGCCATCGAGCGCGACCCGAACTCTCCCCTTCTAGCAGCGCTCAAGCGTGCCGCCGATGACGTGACGGACGCGGACACGACCGTCGGCTTCTTTACCGGCTACACCGACACCGCCGTCATTGCCGGCAAGACAGGCAACCGCAATTGCATGAGCTACGGTCCCGGGTCGCTCGCGCTCGCACACAAGCCCAACGAATATGTGCCCCATGCCGATATCGTTCGTTGTCAGCAGGTGCTAATCGCGCTCGCCGATAACGTGCTCTGGGACGCGAGCGGCCAAGTTGGGGCATAATAAGCCGCGAACAAACCGACTCGTGCGTTAGGACCGCCCATGAAAGCACTTCCGTTTCCCTGCATCCGCCCGGCTCAGGACCGCGTACTCGAGGCGCTGCCTGCAATGGGCAGCATCCTGAGCGGCAACGATGCTCTGCGCGGAGCCCTTGCCGATGGCCTGATGCTCAAGGACCCGGGTGCGGCGTATTACGTGTACGAATGCTCGGGCGAGCCGGGACGCGTGACGGGTGTCGTGGCGATCTGCCCGACGAGTGTACTTGCGGACGGCAAGGGCGATGCCAGCGCCGACGTGGCCGCCGCCGCGCGCGCGATCGCCGAGCTCAAGGTGCAGCCGCGCCCCGTGTCGCTCGCCTACGAGGCCTCGCCCGTCATGGATATCATCCTGGGCGCCGCCAAAGAGGGCGCGTCGCTCTACGCCGTCACCGACCCCGCGGGCATTACGCACCGCGCGTGGGAGGTCAAGCGCGAGGACGCCGTCGGGGCCATCCGCGCTATGCTCGACCAAGCACCGGAGCCGGCACTGACCGACGACCCCGCCTACGCCGCCGCTCTGACCGGGGCGTCGCAGCTGCTGGCCGATGAGGCCCGTGCCGCCGGAACGTACACCGGCAAGGAGCCGTTCAACTTTACCGTTGCCGTGCTCTTCCCCGCCGCGCAGGTCAGCGGCGCCGCGCCGCAAGTTCCGACAGGTCTGCTCACGCACCAGGTCGCGCGGTTCTAGCAAGACCAGACCGCCCAGCACAAAAATCGGCAGCTCAACAAACAGGGGGCGGAGATGCAGCAGGTACATGCATCTCCGCCCCTTTTGCGTCGAGAAGTAAGTCGGCGACCCGCACCGCCACGCCCAAACTACCCGCGCTGCGGACCCGCGGCAGCCACGAGCGGCTCAAGCCCCAGCTCGCGCGCGTAGTCTTCCTGCGTAAAGATCTCAACCAGTTCAAACGTATCGGTCGTATCGTCAAACACGAAATGCAGCACCGAGC
>CAUCXP010000038.1 GCA_958446785.1 uncultured Collinsella sp.
TCGCTAAACGAATCGGGCGTCACGTTGAGGACGCCCATGATGCGCGGACGGTCAAAGCTGAGCTCATACTTTCCGCACCGCCATGTCTTGCTGTCGTTCGCCATGAACATCCTCCTAAAATGCCCACGCCGCCGAGCTTGGGGAGCTGGCGGCGGGGTCGCTTTGCACTCAGTCTTTCTATTGTATCCGCGCGCGCGGGCTAGAACGCAAACGCGGCCGCGATGTCGCAAGAAATCAGCAGGTCGGCATTTGCATCCTGATCGGTGTGGGCAAGGTTGCATATGGCCAGTGTATCGCCGGTAAAGTAGCGTGTAAGGCCCGCCGCCGGATACACCACGAGCGAGGTCCCGCCTACAATGAGGGCATCGGCCGCGGCGATGGCGACAACGGCACCGGTCAACACATGCTCGTCGAGCGGCTCTTCGTATAGCACCACATCGGGCTTGATGCGACCACCGCACGCGGGGCACACGGGCACGCCCGCGGCGTCCTCGTGCTCGCGCGAGCAAATCCACTCGGCGCTATAGACCGCGCCGCACGACTGGCAAATGTTGCGATGGACCGATCCGTGCAGCTCGAACACGCGCTGTGAGCCGGCCATCTGATGCAGGCCGTCGATATTTTGCGTCACCACGGCATTTAGCTTGCCGGCACGCTCCAGCTCCGCCAGCTTGGTGTGGCAGCGGTTGGGCTTGGCGCCAAGCGCAATCATCTTGGTGCGGTAGAAGTCGAAGAACTCGGCCGGATGCGCCTCATAAAAGCTATGCGAGAGCATAGTCTCGGGCGGATAGGCAAACTGCTGATGATACAGGCCGTCCACGCTGCGAAAATCGGGAATGCCGCTCGCCGTGGAAACGCCCGCGCCGCCAAAGAAAACCACGCGCTCGTGGGTGTCGAACAGCTCCGCCAACGCCGCGGAGGCCTGCTTGGGATCTGTTATCGCTTGCGTCATGTTTGTCCTCCGTCCATGTTGGTCGGGGCGGCTGCGATTGCGCCGTCGCCCACGGAGCCCACCCCGCCCCTGTTGCGCTAATCTTAAGCCTGCAAACCCCGTCGAAAGGACACCATGCCTCAGACTTACACTTTCGCCTCGTGGAACGTCAACGGCCTGCGCGCCGTGCTCAAAAAGGACCCGAGCTTTATCCAGATCGCGCAAGAACTCGACGTCGATATCCTGGCGCTGCAAGAGACCAAGTTGCAAGAAGGCCAGGTCGATATTGACCTGCCCGGCTATCACCAAACCTGGAGCCACGCCGAGCGTAAAGGCTATTCGGGCACTGCGGTCTTTAGCCGCCAGGAACCGCTGTGCGTGCTGCATGCCGACGCGCTGTTACCCCACGCCGGCGAGGGCGAGGCGGCCGTACTCGTCGCCCAAGCCGCAACCGAGGGCCGCGTCTGCGCGCTGGAGTTCGACAAGTTCTGGTTTGTCGACGTCTATACACCCAACGCCCAAAATGAACTCGCCCGCATCGACGTGCGCATGGCCTGGGACGATGCTTACCGCGGCTTTTTGAACGCGCTCGAGCGCGAGACCGGCAAACCCGTCGTGACCTGCGGCGACTTTAACGTGGCGCACGAGGAGATCGACCTTAAGAACCCCAAGTCCAACCGCGGCAACGCCGGCTTTTCGGACGAGGAGCGCGGCAAGTTTACCGAGCTGCTCAACGCCGGCTTTACCGATACCTGGCGCGCGGCAAACCCCGACGTCGAGGGCGTCTACAGCTGGTGGAGCTACCGCTTTAATGCCCGCAAGAACAACGCCGGTTGGCGCATCGACTACTTCCTGGTAAGCGACGCAATCGCCGGCAACGTGCGCGACACGGGCATCCGCGGCGACATCTTTGGCAGCGACCACTGCCCCGTCACCCTCACGCTAGAGCTCTAGCCCCAGCTGATCCCCTGGGGACGGAGGAAAACGAATCATTTTGGGCCTCGTGGGGGTATCCACGTGACCCATCCGCCACGAAACACGCCCATCTACTACGTTTAAGCCACCACCCTCAACCACAGCGAACAACGCAAAAAGAAAACCGCAGGTAGAAAGCCTGCGGTTTTTCATAAAACGCGGTCATGGTCGGGAGTATCAAGCTAAACGTAGTAGATGGGCCAGTTTCGTGGCAAGCGCCGTCAACTGATTCCCTGGGGACATCTGGGGACGGAAGAAAATGGATCAATTTGGCTCTCTGAGGGTCACGATGCCCGTCATATCAGCCGGCCATTCCAAAACTATGCCGGTTTACGGGGCTGAATCGCGAACCCCCAACCATATGCAATTCCGAGATAATAAAACCGCAGGTAGACGGTGTGCCCTATTTCGAAAAATGCTGGTATAGTCGGCCCGCGCCAATCTAGCCCCGTAAACCGGCATAGTTTTGAAATGGCACTTCGGCAGTATTGATTCCCGCCCCGGCGCAACCAGCCCTACAGCCCGTATTTCACGACGACACGGTTAATGCGACGGCACCAAGGCTTGTACAAGGCGGCCAAAAACACGCAGGTCGCAAGGCCGTGCGTAATATCGAACGGCACTGCCGTGGCAAGACGCGCCACGGCACCCGCCCAAGTAAGCGGCTGTACAAAACCAATGATGTCATACGCGTTGATCACGACGCCATACAGCAAGCCCGACGCAAAGCCATACGCCAACAGTGCCGGCATTCGCACGGTGCCGTCGGCGCGGTCGAACGCGCCCGCATGCGCCAGTGCGCCACCGATATAGCCCACCAGACCCCAGGCATACATCTGCCACGGCGTCCACATGCCCTGCCCAAAAAAGAAATTGCTGGTCAGCGCTGCCAACGCGCCAACCATAAAACCATTGCGGCGACCAAGCGTCGCCCCCGCGATAATGGCGATGGCGCTCACCGGTTTAAAGTCGGGAATGGGGCCAAACAAGATGCGCCCCGCCGCGGCCAACGCCGCCAACACCAGCGTGGGCATAATCTGGCGCAGGCCCGGGCGCGACGCCTCGTAACCCGCAAAGAACAGCGCAAGCACCAGCGCCACCACGACAAGCATGGCAAGCGCCGCCTGCTCAATACCTGCCAGCAACGCTGCAGCCATCACCGCAGGAACCGCCAGCAGCAGCGGGATTTCCATATGTTGCAAGACACGCGACAACGGCAGCCCCCATCAAACGAATGTCCGTTTATGGTAGCACGGGCAAAATGAGGCCGACCAATCCCCCGGCCGGCCTTGGCTGCCAGTCGATCAGGCTTTCGCCACGCGACCGGTCTTGGCGCTATTCGCCCGTAACTTTAGCGGCAATGGCCGCGACAAAGGGATCAAACAGCAAGCCGCCCACAACGACAAAGGCCCATCCGCCCACCACGAGGCGAACCCAACGCGAGAAAAACGGCACACCGTCGATAACGCCAACGCCTGACTGAAACGCGACTTCAAATAGCCCGATAATGCAGAAGAGCAGAGTAGCGCCCACAACGGTTCCGCAAATCCGTGCGCCCGGAGTGTTCCGATCAAAACCAAAAAACTCAACGCACGTCTCAATTGCTTTGCCAAAGAGCGGCAAAAAACCCACGAACTGTGCAATACCGATGGCCAGAATAAGCTGCCCCCAGAAACCAGTAAGTCCCTGAAAATCTAAGCCAGGCTTTCCCTCAACAATCGGCAGAAATGAACACATGAATAGAGGATTAACGATGCCGTTGAGAATGGTCACAGCGGTACTCTTTTTTAGTGTCAAGTAGACCAACTCCTTTTGCCCTTGTCGGCCAGGCCCAAAGGGCGAAAACAGGTGTTACATAAGTGAATCGGGAGACGGCAGGAATGGAGACGCCAGCGCCGTCGCGCCAAACAAAACAGCGCACCCAAATAGAAGCGTTTCATAGCTCTCGCCAATGCAGAAGGAGAGGGCCACGGGAATCAAAAACGTAAGCCCCAGCGAAACGGTGCTCACCACGCCACCGGCGCTTCCTGCAAGCCCCTCGCGCACCTCGGGCAACATGTAGGGTAGCGACTGAACGACCGGACCGGCGACGGCAGTCGAAACGCCAATCGCAAACATGAGCCCGACAGAAGGCTGAGAGACAAAAGCCTCTCCGGCCCACATAAGGGCACTCCCCGCCATTGCGGCGATGGCCATAAACACGCGATAGTCGCCAAATTGCGCTCGCGCGTAGGGACCGGCCACGCTGCCGACAATCGACCCAAGCGTCACGAAAGAGGCAAGAAGCCCGGCGACCTGAGGTTCGATTGAAGCCTCAAGCGCTGAAACAAGATAGCCCGAGTACGCCGTAGCCGATGCAAGGGCGACTCCAAGCAGTATCGCCACGAGCCAAACCATCGGCATCTTGATTACCGTCGCAAACGCGCTTGCCGACGACGAAGCAGGCTCCGCACCCTGAACGCCAAGGCCATCTGCAGCCTGCAGAACATCTGCCGATGGCGCAACCAGCAGCCACAGCAATCCAAACATGGCAAATAAAACGGCAGCAAGGGCATATGCTCGTCCGGACGTTGCAAAGAGAGGAGAGGTTGCAAGCGAGCAGGCGATTCCGCCCGACCCCGCAGCGTAGAACCATCCCATGGCCCTATCGGTTTCTCCGCCAAAAGCGGAACCAAGCACTTTTAGAACGATGGCATTCACGACGCATGGTGCCGCGCCCAGAAGCATGGTCGCTGTGAACAGCGTCGCAAACGATGCGCACTCCGCGCGAGCAACCGCTGCAATTGCAGAAATCGCCGATGCGATGAATACGAGCACCTTCACGCCATATCGATCGGCGCAAACGCCGACAGGCATGCCGAATACAACGGCAGGAACAAACGGGGCAAACAGGACGGCTGAAAACTCGGCCGAGGTCAGATGCAGGTCCGACACAACCAGATGTGCCAATCCCGACACCTGATACTGCGCGTAGTTCGCAGCAAACACGATGCCGCACACCACAAACAGCAGGGCATATTTTTCGACCGTCCCTTTGCTCACGTTCATCACCCTATCTATGCTTCATCCTTGCGATAGACGACGCGTCCGTTAAAGATCGTCGTCTCGACTTCGAGATCGCGAAGCGCCATCGGGTTCATTTCAAACGGATTGCCCGACAGGATGACGATATCGGCAAGCTTGCCGGCGGCAAGGCTGCCCAAACGGCGCTCAAAGCCCTCGACATATGCTGAGCCGAGCGTGTGCGCTTGCAGCGTCTCGCCGAGCGTCAGGGCATTCTCGCGGAAGTATCCCTCCGCCGGGTGCCCGTCAAACTCGCTACGCGTCACCGCAGCATACACGGTATCGATAGGATCGATTGACATCACCGCAGGCCAGTCAGTACCAAGCCCTAAGTGGATTCCGCCATCGGCCTCTTCCCTATAGCGCCACATGTGGCTCATGCGCTCTTCGCCAAGAGACTCCTCGTACACGCCCTGCCCAAGGCCTCCGATGGGATGCTGCGGCTGAATCGCAGCATTAATGCCCAGGCGCTTCATGCGAGCAATATCCTCGAGCTTCAGGTTATCTGTATGCTCGATAGCAAAACGCGCCCCCTTGTTGCCGCACACCTCCTCGGCACGCTCGACGGCATCGATAATCATCGTGGCCGATGCGTCGCCGATAGCATGGATACGAACATCGAAACCATTCTTGTTGGCCTCGAGCACCATACAGTCAAGCGTCTCCTGGTTGCACGCCGGCTCGCCGCGGAAGTCCTTTCCCGTGGGGGCGTTAAGATACGGCTCGTGCATGTAGGCCGTGTAGGCCTCGGGGCAGCCGTCCAAAATGTACTTGAGACCCGCCATGCGCACGCGCTCGCTGTGATGACGCGCACGCAGCGCCTGCGACTCTGCCATCGGAGCATCGAGCGCAGAATAGTAGCTGATGCGCAGCGTGCTCAGGTCCTCGCTCGCCAGTCGGTCATAGATGTCGTACACGCCGGGCGTGGTCACGCCCAAAGGATACATATCACCAATCGAAGTGATGCCGAGCTTGTTGAACTTGCGCATCGACTTGAGCAACGACGCATCAAGGTCCGGTTTGTTGAGCACAACATCGAGCAAGATGTTCGTCGCCTGGGGCTCGGACAGAAAGCCATTGGGCTCGCCGTTGTCAAAGTGGCGGATAAGGCCACCTTCAGGCGTCGGGGTATTGCGGTCGATACCGACCGCCCTGAGCGCGGCAGTATTGCACCACACCACGTGCATTGAAAAGTCCGAGAGCACGATTGGGCGGTCGATATCGAGCGCATCGAGGCTGCGGCAATCAGGGTCAGTCGGGTTTTCCCACGCGGGCGAATACCAACCCTGACCGTAAATCCACGGATTGTCAGGATGCTCGGCGGCAAATTTGGCAACAGCATCCACGCAAGCCCGCTCGCTCGGCAGAAACATCAGATCGCAACAGAAGTCTTCATCCTTCTGGATTGAGCCGAGCGCAAAGTGCATGTGCGAATCGTTGAATCCGGGCATGACCAGTTTGTTGCCGGCGTCAATGACCTCAGTATCGGGACCGATAAACGGCTGCACCTTGTCGGGCGAGCCCACAGCCACGATCTCGCTGCCGCGAACTGCAACGCATCCGGCGTGAGGCTCAAGTTCCTCGGCAGTAAACAACGCCGTCGTCTTGAGGACGATATCAGCGGGAACTACCGCCTCCATGGCTACTCACCATCCTTAGCGGCGGCAGCCTGCATGGCCTTGCGGCCGAGCTCGGGCAGGAAGAAAACCGGAACTACGGAAAGCAGGAAGCAGAGGCTCTCGAGACCCATGTTCACAGTGTAGTCGGCACCAGCAACGGCAGAGATACCGATGGGCAGGAAATAGCTCATGAGCAGGGAGATGGTGCCCACGATACCGCCAGCGGAACCGGCATACTTATCACCAATCTCGGGAAGGAGAACAGGCATGGACTGCATAATCGGGCCGTTGATGGCGGTAAAGAAGCCATTGATGACCAAAATCGTCCACAGAAGGAAGCCGACCGGGGTGTACCACGTCACGAACATCGATATGGCACCGATGAGAGTAGTGACGATGAGAAAACCCTTGAACTTTCCAAGCTTATCGCAGAACGCAGGCCCCACGATGCAGCCGAAAAAGCTGCCAACGGTAACAATTGCGGCCATGAAACCAGCAGTGGCGACGTCTATGCCCTTGCCAAGCTGAAGCGCCTGAGGCAGGAAACCGGCATAGGCAGTGGTAGAAGCAAGTCCAAAACCGACGCCAGCGGAGATTAGCCATACGCCAGGACTCTTGATAGCAACCTTAAGGTAGTCGAGCACGGGCTCGGGCTCGGGGAGCGATTGCCCCTCGGGCACATCTCGGTCAAGCACAATCCAAAGAACCCAGGAGATGGTCATGACGACAGCAGCGACCATATAAGAGTTAAAGACGCTGCCGAACAAGCCAGCACAGATCTGAGCGACAACGATGGCAACGCACGAAGCCGCGTAGAACAAGCCCATGGCGAAACCAGTCTGTTCACGGAACCAGGTGCCGAGCACCTTGATGAGGTTGGCGTTGAGTGCCGAGATTCCCATGCCAATCAGGAACATCGATGCCATCTGCATCGTGAACGAATCGAGCGTAAAGCAACGGAGAAAACCGCCGGCAACCGAAATTGCGGTGCAAACCGTGACAACTTTCTTAGAACCGATACGGTCACCAAGGGCACCCAGCGGAATTGAGAAGAAAACGGCGGTAAGCATAGGAACGAGGAACAGCATCGAAAAGCCGACGGTATCGATATTGAGCATAGACATGACCTCGACGGCGAGTGCTGAGACCTGGTACTGCATGTAGTTAGCCATAAAGCACAGCAAGCAAACGACTGAAACAATCGCCCAACGCCATGAAGGAAGCTTCTCTTCCATGATGACTCCTTTAATAAGTCGGAATAATCAAACAGCTTGGAGAACCGGGCCCTGGCTCTTAGGTATTCATATTTTGCGATTGGCCCCTCACCGAAACCATTCGGCTAACGGCTTATCATCATTCGAAAAAAGGAGTAGTATCTCTACGCAAATTAACTAAAATGCCAGCTAAACCACTACGCAATCTCATCGGAGGTCATCTTGAGCTTTTTGTCCGATTCTGAATGGCTCTGCTTAAACGATCTCGTGCTTTCGATTAATTCCATCGACAGCGACCGCGAGTTTCGCTCGACCGTCCTCAAAAAGCTGCGTTTTCTCATCCCCTACGAGTCGGCTGCATTTTTCCTGAGCGACCTTTCCAGGGATCTCGTATCCACCCCGCAAGAATGGAAAACGCGCGTCTTTCTTGACCCTCTTGGCATCGATGTCCCCGCTGGGATGCTCGAGCTCTACACCGAAAAGTACTGGCAGCAGGACATGATCGTCGCCCACCGCAATCTTACGCGCTCGACGGTGCTGCGCGAGTCCGATCAGCTCAGCCCTGGCGATATCGACAGCAGTTATATGAAGGATTATCTTGGCGGCCGCCACGTCGTCAACGTCAGTTTCTTTAATGACGAGGGCTTTTTGGGATCGCTCAATCTTAATCGCAAGAAAGAAGAAGGCGACTTTAGCGATCGTGAAGTTCAAATCCTTGAGCTCATCGAACCGCACCTCACAAACCGACTATCAAAATGGCGTGTACGCGCCGACCGCAGTTCGTCTGAAATCGTATTTGCTCACGACTACGACGTCTCAGCGCGCGAAATCGATGTGTGTCGTTGCGTGTTATCGGGCATGGACAATGCGGCCATCGCCGAAGAGCTATCCATCAGCACCGGCACCGTTAAAAAGCATCTGGAGAACATCTTTCGAAAAACACAGGTCAACAGCCGCGTTGGGCTCATGGCGCTCCTTCAGCAGTACACGGCGCTCAAGCAGTAAGACCGTTCTCGCCCGCGAACCCGCTCACGCCCTATAAAACACGTTGTCGGCAAAGAAGTCGGCCGGGGGCTCCACGCAGGCAATCTCGCCGTCAAACATCATGGCGATGTCGTCGGCTACCTGCTCGGCAAAGTCCAGGTCGTGCGTCGCCATGACGACGGTGCCGCCAGCCTGCGCATGGTCGCGCAGGGCGCGGGCGATGATGCGGCGGCTGGCCAGGTCCAAACCCTTGGTGGGCTCATCGAGCAATAGCAGTTCGGGGCCGATCAACAGCAGCTTTGCCAACGCAAGCAGCTGACGCTGACCGCCCGAAAGATCGTACGGGTGACGCGTCTCCAGGCCGTCCAATCCCAGTTGCGCCGCACGCTCCCGCGCCAAGTTCTCGTCATATCCGCAGGTCGAGGCCCATTCCATCAGCTCATCGCGAACCGTCTCGGCAACCAGCAGGGCCTTGGGGTTCTGCGGCAGCAGCGCAGCCGAGGCCGCCCCGCGCACCATACGACCACGTTGCAGCTTGGCAGTCTTGGCCAGCACCGAAAGCATCGTCGACTTACCGCATCCGTTGCCGCCCACGATCGCATGCACCGCACCGGCCGAAAACGCCACGTCGAGCCCGCGCAGCACCCAACCGCCCGCGCGATCGTAGCGAAACCAGCTCCCTGCCAGGGTGGTAGCCGACCCGCCGTGCATTTTTTGGAGTATTCTGCTCCCATCCGTGCGCGGGAAGGCTTCCGAGCCGTTCTCGAGCGACGTTTGCGCCACAAATTCGGACGATTTGTCCAATTTCGAACTTTTTTTCGCGCTCGATACGTCCCCGGGCGGCTCCAGAGAGCCCAAATTGTCCTCACGCCTGCTGAATACTCCGTTTTTTGCACATCGGACGGCACCCCACCCCAACATGTCGTCGGAAAACAGCGATTCTCGGCGTCCCAAAGAAGCCATATCCGCCACCTCGCGCACGCGACCGTCCTCAATCCGGTACGCACACGTCGCATATTCGAGCATCGGGCGCGGCTGGTGCGTTGCCACAACAACCGTGCAACCCAGCTCGCGGTTCACGCGAAACAGCGCGTGCAGAAAATTTTTCTCGGCAACAGGATCGAGCTGGGACGTGGGCTCGTCGAGCAGCAGCACGCGCGGGCGCAAGGCCAGCACGGCCGCCAACGACAGCAGCTGCTTGCGTCCGCCCGAAAGCGCATCGGTATCGCGGTGAAGCCAATCTTCCAGTCCAAAGAAATAGCTGGTCTCAGCTACGCGACGGCGCATCTCGTCGCGCGACACACCCAGATTCTCTAGGCCAAACGCCATCTCGTGCCACACGGTTTCGCACACGATCTGGTTCTCGGGATCCTGGAACACATAACCCACGCGCTCCGCCGATGCCCGCACGTCCATGTCGGCGA
>CAUCXP010000039.1 GCA_958446785.1 uncultured Collinsella sp.
TCTTTCATTCAGATCTATATTGCCCGTAACGGCAGCGCCGAGGTAACGCAGGCCCGAGGGCAACCTTCCTTTCCGGCGCACTCCGCAGGACGAAAGAACCTCCGCCGCACGAAGTGCGCTGCGGAGGTTCTTGCATGTCCGAGGACGCGCCGGAAAGGAAGGTTGCCCTCGGGCCGAACAGCTATGGCAGCTTACGCGACGGTGTAAACCCAGTCGTGCTTATCCTCGACAGCACCAGATTGGATGCCGGTCAGGGTCTCGCGGAGCTTCTTCATCACAGGACCGATCTCGGTGTAGCCAGCCGGGAAGGTCACGGTCTCGTCGGCTCCGTAGACCTTGTTGTCGATCTCGCCGACCGGGGAGATAACGGCAGCGGTGCCGCACAGGCCGCACTCAACAAAGGTGCCGGCCTTGACCTCGGCCCACTCGACGGGACGCTGGTCGACGGTCATGCCCAGGTCCTGAGCAACCTGAACGAGCGAACGGCGGGTGATGGAGGGCAGGATGGAGTCGGTGTGCGACTGCGGAACGACGAGGGTGCCATCCTCCTTCACGAACAGGACGTTAGCGCCACCGGTCTCCTCGACATAGGTGCGGGACTCGGAGTCGAGATACAGGTTCTCGGCATAACCCTCGCGGTGAGCCTCCATCGTGGGCTTCAGGGACATGGCATAGTTGAGGCCGGCCTTGATGTTGCCGGTGCCGTGCGGTGCGGCGCGGTCGTACTCGGAAACGCGCAGCTTGACGGGCTTAAGGCCGCCCTTAAAGTACGGACCGACCGGGGTCACGAGAATGCGGAACGTGTACTCAGGAGCGGGAGCCACGCCGATTACGTCACCGGAGCCGATCATAAACGGACGCACATACAGGGTTGCGCCAGAGCCGAAGGGCGGAACCCATGCGGCATTGGCAGAGACGACCTGCTTGACGGCCTCGACAAACTTGTCCTTGGGGAACGGGGGCATCTCGAGGCGCTGCGCAGAGTTGTACATACGCTCAGCGTTCATGTCGGGACGGAAACAGACGATGCTGCCGTCCTCGGCGGTGTAGGCCTTCAGGCCCTCAAAGACCTCCTGGCAGTAGTGGAAGATACCACCGCACTCGGAGACATGCAGGGTGTGGTCGGTGGTCAGGCCACCCTCGTCCCACTCGCCATCCTTCCAATGAGCCTCGTAGCTGTAATCGGTCTTCATGTAGCCAAAGCCGAGGCTACCCCAATCGATATCCTTCTTCTCGACAGTCATATGTCGCTCCTTACATACACAGTTGCATACTCGCGAACCCGCACGCAAGGACCGGGGCCGACCGTGTCGCAACGTCACACGCCCGGAGCGTAGAGCCGGACGGGACACGCGGACGACATCGAAGCCGATGACACGTCGATTCGCATGCACGAGATTGTACTCCGCACACGCATCGGATAAAACGTTTTTCTTTAACTAACTAAAGTATTTTCATTTGACCGAAGCTAGAGAGGCCCGCCACCGTAAACGGTGACGGGCCTCAACGACACGATTTGTGCGCCGGCTCGAGCTACGCGTTCTTTTTGCCCAGCTTTGCCTTAACCAAACCGACCACGGTCGGAATAATCGACACGGCAACAATGCCCACGATCAGCAGCTCAAAGTGCTCCTGCACAAAGGGAATGCCGCCAAAGAAATAGCCCAGCAGTGTAAAGACCGTCGACCAGGTGATACCGCCCAGCACGTTATAGATGACAAAGTTGCGCCAGTGCATGCCGCCCATACCGGCGATGAAGGGCACAAAGGTGCGGATAAACGGGAAGAAGCGACCCAGGAAGATGGCCAGGTGGCCCCACTTGTCAAGGAAGTCCTCGGACTTTTTAATGCGCTCGGGCGTCATGGCCTTGACCTTGCCCGAGACGATGATCTTTCGGCCAAAGAAATGGCCGATCATAAAGTTGCACTGGTCGCCCAAGATGGCGGCCGTCCATGCGACGGCCAACAGGGCCACGATGTTAAAGCCGCCGTTGTGGGCAAAGAAGCCCGAAGCGAACAGCAGCGAATCGCCGGGAAGGAACGGGAAGAACACCACGCCCGTCTCGATAAAGATAATTAGGAACACGCAGCCGTAGGCCATAAGCGGGCCGGCGGCGATCCAACTGGCGATCGCGGTGCGCGGGTCCTTGAGCAGCTCGGCGATAAAGTTAATGAAACCCATGAAGTAAAACCTCTCAGTTGTGGGCGCGGACACGTCCAAGTTGACCAGTATACGGTTGCGGCGCCCCCTCGTGCGCAACCCCACAAAAGCATGACTCCATTACCAGCAAGTTTGCATAACTGACACTTGTCGCCCAAAGCAAAGCAAGATCGCCCTTCTTAATCCCTAGCGAATCGCTATACTTTATTGAATCGCATTGTCACGGCGCTGAGGGAGGGCGGCCAGTGAGCTTTATCAATACCATTCGCGAGGACATCAAGACCGTCCAAGCGCAGGACCCCGCCGCGCAAAACGGTCTGGTCATTTTTCTTTCGTACCCCGGCCTGCACGCCAAGTGGAACCACGTGCCCGAGCACTGGCTGTGGGAGCACGGCCATCGCTCGCTCGCCCGGGTGCTCTCGCAAATCACCCGCCACATCACCGGCGTCGAGATTCATCCCGCTGCACAGATCGGCAAACATTTCTTTATCGACCACGCCATGGGCGTTGTCATCGGCGAGACCACCATTGTGGGCGAC
Source organism: uncultured Collinsella sp. (assembly GCA_958446785.1). Lineage (GTDB taxonomy): Bacteria > Actinomycetota > Coriobacteriia > Coriobacteriales > Coriobacteriaceae > Collinsella. Next base: position 2,700 of record CAUCXP010000039.1, read on the forward strand.
AACTGCGTGCTCTACCAAGGCGTCACGCTCGGCGGTACCGGCAACGAGACCGGCAAACGCCATCCCACCCTGGGCAACAATGTCACGGTGGGCACGGGCGCCAAGGTGCTTGGCAACATCCACATTGGCGACAACGTCAAGATCGGCGGCAACTCGGTCGTCGTCAAGGACGTGCCCGACAACTGCACCGTCGTGGGCGTGCCCGGGCGCATCATCAAGCGCAACGGCTGCCGCGTGTTCGAGGAGAGCTTCGACGCCAAGCAGCATCGCGAGTACATGCCCGACGATGCCGCCGAGCAGAGCGCCCTCAACCGCCAGGGCATCAACGAAAACGCCCGTCGCGTCAAGGAACTCGAGCGAGAGGTGGCCGAGCTCAAAGCCCTCGTCGCCAAGCTCGTGGACGAGCGCTAGGGCCGTGGGCAGCCGCCACAGCATGAACGCCAGCACAAAAGGCGCGCCAGGGAATCAGCCCCCGGCGCGCCTTCTTTTCGATGCGACATGCGGGACTGCCCCTTTGTCACCTTATGCGAACTGGCTTAGGTAGAGGTCGGCGTAAGCGCCCTCGGCAGCCAGCAGCTCCTTGTGCGTACCCTGCTCGATGATATTGCCGTGATCCATGACCAGGATGAGGTCGGCATCAACAATCGTCGACAGACGGTGCGCGATCACAAAGCTCGTGCGCCCGCGCATGAGCGCGTCCATGGCGCGGCCGATGGCAAGCTCGGTGCGCGTGTCCACGCTCGACGTCGCCTCGTCCAGGATGAGGATCGCCGGGTTGTTGAGCAGCACGCGCGCGATGGTCAGCAGCTGACGTTGGCCCTGGCTGATGCTCTCGGCATCGTTAGCCACCCGTGTGTCGTAGCCCTGCGGCATAGTGCGCACAAAGAAGTCGACCTGAGCGGCACGTGCGGCCGCGACAATCTCCTCGCGCGTCGCCTCGGGACAGCCATAGGCGATGTTCTCGGCAATGGTGCCATCGAACAGCCAGGCGTCCTGCAACACCATGCCAAACTGCTGGCGCAGCTCGCCGCGGTCCATGCAGCTTGTGTCCACGCCGTCGAGCGTAATGCGGCCGCCGTCGATCTCGTAAAAGCGCATAAGCAGGTTGATGAGCGTGGTCTTACCCGCACCCGTGGTTCCCACCACGGCGATCTTTTGGCCCGGCTCGGCGGCAAACGACACGTCGCGCATAAGCGGCTTGTCGGGCGAATAACCAAAGCGCACGTGCTCAAAAGCGACGCGGCCCTCAATGCGACCCGGCAGCTTGGCGGCCTCGTCCGGCAGCGGATCGGCCTCCATCTCGGGCTCATCAAGCAGGTCGAACACGCGCTCCGCACTCGCCAGCGCGCTCTGCAGCGAGTTAAAAGTGAACGACAGCTGCGTCATGGGTTCGGACGCCTCGTAGATAAACTGGAAGAACGCCTGGAACACGCCGACGGTCATGTGACCGGCGACCAGCATGCTGCAGCCCACGAGCGCAATCACAATCTGCGCCAGGCGACCGATAAAGCGAACCGCGGGTCCGACGGCGTTAATCATAAAGTCGGCCTTGGTGCTCACGCGCGCCAGCTCGCCCGAGGCCTCGTGCACCTCGGCAGAGCTCTGGTGCTCGCGGTTGAATGCGCGAATCACCAAACGGCCCGAATAGCCTTCCTCGACCGCGCTCGTGATTTTGGACACCCACTCCTGACGCTCGCCCGTCACATCATGCGTACGGCGCGAAACCACCTTGGTCACCAGCAGCGACAACGCCGTAAAGAACAAAAAGACTAGCGTAAGCGGCACGCTAAACACGAACATCACGCCCACGGCGCCCACCACGGTGCCGATCGACACAAGCAGCTGCAGCAATCCGCGCTGCATGCTCTCGGACATCTTGTCCAAGTCGTTGGTCGCACGGCTGACGACCTCACCGGGACGATGCGCATCAAAGAAGGCAAGCGGCAGACGGTTGAGCTTTTGTGCGATGCGGTTGCGTAGACGCAGGTTGAGGCGTTCGGCCACGCTCGACATCAAAAAGCTCTGGAGCGCATAGAACGAGGCGGCGGCAGTCCAGATCATAAAGTAGACGAAGATGGTCTTGCCGCAGTTCTCCCAGGTGATGTTGAAGGTGGTTCCGTTGGCAAACGCCACCTGAATGTGGCCCCACAGCTCATCGATCACGCGGGCGCTATATGCCGGCGCGGCGGTGTTAAAGATGACATAGAACACAATGCTCGCAAACACGATATAGAAGCGCCAATGGTCGCCGGCAGCCTCGCTCCACAGGCGGCGCACCGTCGCCCAGGTATCACGGGGCGTCTCGTCTTCGTCTTCGTCATCCACGTCGCGCATGCGCTCTGCCTCGGCGCGGGCACGCTCATCCTCGGCTCGTTCGTTTTCCTCGTAAAGCGCTTGACGACGAGCCTCGCGCCCGGCCGCCGCCTTGGCGGCGTCATCCAGCTCGGTCGACGCGGCAGCCTGGTCGACCGTTTTATCGGCAGCGTCCGCAGCGGCGGCATCGACAAGGTCGCCCTGCTTCTTGAGCTCCTCGGTCATGCTACTCACCTCCCTTCATCTGCGATTCCGCGATGGCGCGGTACACCTCGCAGGTTTCCATAAGCTCGCCATGCGTGCCCAGGCCCACGACCTCGCCATCCTTGAGCACGACAATCTGGTCGGCGTGCAGAATCGTCGAGATGCGCTGCGCGATGATGAGCACCGCGGCGTCGCGCGTCTCGTCCTGCAGCGCATGGCGCAGGGCTGCATCGGTCTTAAAGTCCAGGGCCGAAAAACTATCGTCGAAGATATATAGATCGGCATGCTTCATGAGCGCACGGGCGATGGCCAGACGTTGGCGCTGGCCGCCCGAAAAGTTCGTACCGCCCTGCACCACCGGGGTATCGAGCCCCTGCGGCTGATCGAGCACAAAGGTGCTCTGGGCAACCTGCAGCGCATGAAGCATGTCCGCCTCGGTCGCGTCCTCGTTGCCAAAGCGCAGATTGCTTGCCACGGTACCCGAGAACAGCCACGCCTTCTGCGGCACATAGGCAATGCGCCCGCGAATCTCACCTTGCGAAAGCTCGCGCAGATCGACGCCGTCCAGGCGAATGATGCCCTTGGTGGCATCGTGGAAGCGCAGTAGAAGCTTTGCCACCGTCGACTTGCCCGAGCCCGTCGAGCCCACGATCGCGGTGGTCTGCCCGCGACGACAGGCAAAGCTCAGGTCGCACAGGGTGTCCTCGTCGGCATCGTCAAAGCGAAACGACATGTGATCGAACACGGCGACCGTATCGGCCCCGTCCTTTGAGTCGGACGCGGCCGCATCGAGCGTACGCTGGCCATCGACGATGCTCGGCTTAATCTCCAGCACCTGCTGTGCGCGGTTCAGACATGCGGCGGCACGCGGAAGCGTCAGCACCACCATCTGCGCCATCATCACAAAGAACAGGATCAGAAGCGCGTACTCCAGCACCGCCGAGATGCTCGCGATCTGCATGGCGTGGGCGCCCACGCGGTTGCCGCCCACCCACAGCACCGCCACCTCGGCAATGTTCATCAAAAAGAAGCTGGAGCTGTCGAGCCCCACAAAAAGGTGGTTGACCTTAATGGCGTTGTCCGCGTACTCGCTAAACACCTCGTCCAGGCGCTGCTCCTCGTGGCGCTCTTTATTAAAGGCGCGGATGACGCGAACGCCCACGATGTTCTCGCGCAGCACCACGTTCATGCGGTCGATAAAGCTCTGCAGGCGCATAAAAATCGGCGCGGCGTTAGCGACCGTAAAGACCGCCGCCACCAGCACGATCGCAACCACGACGCCCAGCAGCGTGCCCATGGCGGGATCGATAAACCAGGCGAAGATGATGCCCGCCACGGCCAAAAACGGCACCGGCAGCACCAGTTGAATCGTCTGCAGAATCGCCTGCTGGATCACGTTGATGTCGTTGAGCGAACGCGTGATCATCGAGCCCGTGCCAAAGCGCTCAAAGTCGCTGGCAGACAGCTCAAGCGACTTGTCGTAGACGGCGTTGCGGATATCGCAGGCCACGTTGGCGGCCAGGCGCGCCGAAAGATAGCAGCCCAGCACCGCGCCGCCGCTGGCCATGCCGGTCGCGATAAGCATGTAGAGGCCGTTGCGCAGGATGTAGTCGACATCGCCCGTGGTGATGCCGGTGTTGACCATGTTCGCCAGCATCGTGGGAACCAACAGCGTACCGACGTTGTCGATTAGCAGCACCAACAACGTCACCGCGACAAGCCTGCGATACGGCTTCATAAACCTCATTAAGAGTCGCACGACTCCCCCTCACCTTGATTCTCGGCCTGGCTCTCGGCAGCGATATGCTGCTTAAAGGCATCGCACTCATCGCCGAGCACCCGAGAGAATTTGCCGATCAAGCGCATAATCTCGCGCTGCTCACATGGCTCAAGCGCACCAAAGGCTCGCTGTTCGGCCTTGAGTGCCGGCAACGCATAACGCTCGGCAAACCGCATGCCCGCTTCGGTCAAACGCACAACCTTGTTCTTACGGCTGCCTTCGGCAAACTCCAACGTTGCGAAGCCCCGCGCCGTCAAGGTTTTAATTGCCGAGTTGATAGTCTGCTTGCTGTAGAACCATTCGCTTGTCAGACAGCTTACGGCAACACTGCCGCCCGCCGTGCTGGTATCGACGAGCATCCAGTAAGCGCAGTCCGAAAGACCGCAGGCGCGCGAGAACTCCGAATAGATATGGTCGAGTCCATTGAGCAACCGGTCGAAGTCGACCAGCGTAACCGCACTATTCATCTATCCCACCATTCGATTGTCCGATTTTTGACCAATTTTGTATCTCTAGATTAGTCCGAGTTTTGACTATCGTCAACAGGCTCTCCGCAAATGCTTGCACTTTTATGGCCTATCGGCAGAAAAAGACCGCCGGCGCGGGGGCAGCGCCAGCGGTCACGTGAAAATCGGGTTTTATTGCCCGTTAAGCGGCGACGGCCTCATAGACCGTAGCGCCCGAGAAGCTGTCATGCAGGCTCTTGCCGGCAATCCACGGCAGCTCGACGACCTCGCAGACCGTGTTGACCAGCTCGGAGCAGTCAGTAAAGTGGCCCTTGTCGTTGAGGGCCTCGCAATCCTGAACACGCCAATAGCCATCGGTGTGCGTGATGTAGTACTCGTGATCGTCAATCGTCACAAAAGCGCGCGTCTTGGAACGCAGCAGCTTCAGAAATCCTTCGAAGTCGGTCTCGACGACATCTCCAGCCTGGAACATGATGTTACCTCCTGGCCCGGCGCCACCACGGCGCATTGATAAACGTTGGTACTCCTTTAGTAAAACCTTTATCAGAGGTTATGCGTTCGTCATTTAGGCAAGTGGTAAAAAACCGCAGGGTAGACGGGATAAAACGTTTAACCATCCCATTTGTTTGTCACATTCTGAAGGTACTTTTATGCAAACCTACTTTCCCAATTGGGATCTACCCTTTTGGCCGGGCAATTGACCGTCTATCGTTTGAGCCCGACGGGTATGAACGGGGCATCTGCAACGCCACCGCAAGGAGACACCATGGAGACTATCGAAGCACTCATCCACCGCCGCAGCTGCCGCAAATACAGTGATCGTCCCGTCGAGGCCGAAAAGCTCGCACGCATTATCGAGGCCGGCCAGTATGCACCCAGTGGCATGGGGCGCCAGCCGGTGACGTTTGTCGCCGTCACCGACCCCACGACCGTTGAGCGCCTCTCGCAGCTCAACGCACAGGTCATGGGCAGCAACAGCGACCCCTTCTATGGCGCCAAGACCGTTGTGGTGGTACTGGTCGACCGCAGCGTGCCCACGCACCTGGAAGACGGATCGCTCGCCATGGGCAACCTGCTCAACGCCGCCTATGCACTGGGTGTCGACTCATGCTGGATTCACCGCGCGCATGAGGTCTTTGACTCGCCCGAGGGCCTGGAGCTGCTGGCCAGCTGGGGCCTGCCCGCCGACGGCAGCCTGCGCGGCGTCGGTCACTGCATTCTGGGCTATGCCGAAGACACGCTACCCGAGCCCAAACCCCGCCGCGACAACGTGGTGTACGTTAGGTAATTAGTTCCGCCGTTCTAACGAACGGCGGACCCGCTCGCAACTTATCTTGCCGATGGAGTTGTCGTCGTTTCGTTCGTGTGGGTCGTTTCGGCGCCGTCGCCCTGTTCGCCCTCGTCCTTTTGAGCGTCGGCGATGGTGGAGGCCGCCGCAACGATACCGCGCTGGGGCGCGACGCCCGTCTGGGTCTGAGCGCCCTCGACAATTTCTGTGCCTGCATGCGCGAGCTCGGGCGATTTAAACATCGCGTCCAAGTTGGCACCGTCGCCGGCGTAGCCAAGCGCAGCGAGTGCGATGACGATCACTGCAACGACGACCGCGATCGGAACATAACGATGCCAACCAGCCGGATTGAGTCCGCTGCGACGAGCCGCCCCGCGGCTGATGTAGCCGAGCGTGCCGTCGTGCTTGAGCTTTGAACCCACCACGCGTTTGCGGTCCCACAGCGAGGACTCTGCCTGCATTGCCAAGCGGGCACCTGTCGAAGGATAGCCGTATTTAGTGCGCTTGAACGAGCCGTCAAACCCCGAGGCGTGTTTGCCCCACGTCACCGATGTTGTGCGTCGGTTAACCGGCGCGGCGCTCCGCCTTCTGCGGCTCGGTTTTGTAGTCTCAGCCATACGCCCCCGCACGCCGTAACCAAATCGAAACAATAACGCTTTGGACTGTAGCACACGCGTCGCGCGCGGTCACGGGCGCCTCGCTCAACGGTCATCGTCCTTCAGTAAGCGCCACAGCGTTGTTCGGCTTATGCCCAGCACCTCCGCCGCACGGGTTCGGTTGCCGTGGAGATGATCTACAACCAGATGCGCGATATCTCGCTCGGTATCGGCCAGCGGTCGCAGGATATACAGGTCGCTTTCGAGTGTCGGGGCGCCAAAGGTTGCGGTCTTAATCACGTCCTCTTGGGCTAGCACTTCCTCCGCCACAGCGCGATCCACCGTGCCCGCCCCCACCAATATATACAGTCGTTCCGAGACCTCGCGGAGCTGCAGATAATTGCGCGGCCAGCGGTAAGCATCGAGCGCCTTCGTCGCCGCGGCAGACAGCGTGGGCGCTGCCGTCCCAAATGCACCAGCGAGATATTCCAAATAGCGCGCAATCTTTTGCGACGTGGCTCCCTGCTCGACGATTGCCGGCGCCACGCTCACCGCACAGGCGAAGCGCTCGGTCACAAAGGCGGCTTGATCACTTTCGCTGCCGCCCGGCA
>CAUCXP010000040.1 GCA_958446785.1 uncultured Collinsella sp.
GCTGCGTATCTCCATGTGGTGCAAGCCCGTTGAGTTTACTTGCGAAGCCAATCCTGAGTCGCTGACCGCTGGGCTCGCCACCGCGCTTGCCGAGGCGGGTGTCACGCGCATTTCTCTGGGCGTGCAAACCCTCGACAATACCGAGTTGGCCGTCATCGGCCGCATCCATAATGCCGAACGGGCGCTTGAGGCTATTGCGACGGTGAAGGATGTTGGGCTCGATGTGTCGTGCGACCTTATGTGTGGGCTTCCCGGACAGACTATGGCGAGCTGGCAGTATTCGCTTAATGGCGTGCTTGCGGCGGCCCCGCACCATGTGTCGGTCTATCCGCTCACGCTCGAGGAGGGCACGCCGCTGTACCGCATGGCGTGCCGTGATGAGTCGCTTGAGCCCGATGAGGATTTCCAGGCCGCATGCATGGACGTGGCGCGTGATTGTCTGACTGCGGCCGGCTATCACCCGTATGAGGTGGCGAGCTACGCGCTCGACGGCCATGAGTGTGCCCACAACATTGCCTATTGGACCGGACAGGGCTATCTGGGCCTGGGCCGTTCTGCCGCGGGCATGCTCGACGCCGAGGATTTCGACTGTCTTGCAGGTTTGTTCCTCGGCGTGTCTTCTCGAGGCGATGCGCACCGCGTGCGTCTGGTGCAACGCAACGATGCCGCGACGGCGTTTGAGGCCGAGTACCTGACGCATCGCGAGGCGGCGGCCGAGGACCTGATGCTCGCTTGTCGCATGACGCGCGGTGTTGCTTCCGACTTGTTGGTTCGCGCGGCTCGTGTCATCCCTGCCGATAAACTGACAGCGGCTTGTGACCGCGCTCTTGAGCTTGGGCTTGCCACTTGGGTGCCCGAGCACGGTGATAACCATGCGGGGCCTATCGTCTCTGTCGATGTCATCGCTGGTCGCACTTGTGCCCGCCTGGCGCCGACCCACCTAGGTTGGCTCGATGGAAATGTTCTGTTCGAGCTGTTTTGGGATCTAGCTTAGGCCGCTCGGGTAGAATTACCGGAATATATACGCTGCTGTGAGCAGGAGGTTGCCGCGCATGGCGACGATGAACGAAAAAGATTACTACGAGATTCTGGGTGTCTCCAAGGACGCCACCTCGCGTGATATTCAAAAGGCCTTCCAGCAAAAGGCCCGTAAGCTCCATCCGGACGTCAATAAAGAGCCGGATGCCGAGGAAAAGTTTAAAGAGGTTTCCGAGGCCTACGCCGTGCTTTCGGATGAGCAAAAACGTGCGCGCTACGACGCCATGCGTTCTGGCAATCCCTTTGCCGGTGCTCCTACGGCTTCGCCCTATGGTGGCGGCTACGCCGGCAGCACGGGCTATGGCAATCCCTTTGAGGGCGGCTTTCCCTTTGGTGGCGCCTGGGGCCAGCAGCGTCGCGGCCAGGCTGCCTACAATCCCGAGAACGGCGCCAACGTGGTCGTCGATATCAAACTCGACGCCAAGGAGGCCAAGGGCGGTGCCCGCAAGACCGTCCGCTACACGCGCTTCGATACCTGTAGCAACTGCGGCGGCTCGGGCTCTGTTTCGTCCGAGCATGCACATACCTGCCCGAGCTGCGGTGGCCGCGGCCACATCGACGTCGACCTGTCCTTCCTGTTTGGTGCGGGCACGTTCCAGTCGGTCTGCCCCGAGTGCGGCGGTTCCGGTAAGGTCGTGGCCGACCCCTGTCCCGATTGCGGTGGTAGCGGTCGTACTCGCGTAACCTCCGAGCAGACGATTGAGTTTCCTGCCGGCACGCACGATGGCGACGAGGTCTGCATTGGCGGCATGGGTCATGCTGGCACCAACGGTGCCGCGGGCGGCGACCTGGTCGGCCGCGCCCATGTTGAAGCCGAGCGCTTGGAAGGCAAAGCTCGTACCGGTTTTTACCTGATGGGCATCGTGGCGCCGTTTTTGGTGCTGTCGGCCATTTCGGGCGTGTTCTCGGCCTTTGCCGTGATGTGCTTTATTCCATTTACCATGGGCCTATTTATGGTGCTTTCGGACGGTGTGCTTCATCGCAGCCTGCTGTGGTGGAAGCGCGGTGCGATGCAGTTTGCCAACGGTTTTGCCAACGGCTTCATGTTCGCGCTCGTGTCGGTTTGGTTCGCGAGCTGCTCGCAACGGGCCATGCTTTCGCCGTATCAAATGCAATAACATCAAACCCTCTGTTTGCGGTCGGCCCAGCTTGGGTATAGGACGCACTGTGACAATAATGAAAGTCGGAAGGATTCGGTCGTGTCGGAAAATAGGGATTACTACGAGGTGCTTGGCGTCGACAGGGATGCCGACGCGCGGACGATTAAGCGTGCGTTTCTAAAGAAGGCCCGTACCGTACATCCGGATGTTTCGGACGACCCCGAGGCCGAGGCCAAGTTCAAGGAACTCAACGAGGCCTATTCCGTTCTTTCCGATGAGCAGAAGCGTGCTAACTACGACCGTTACGGCACCGCGGACGGCCCCGGTGGCTCGGGTTATGTCGACATCAACGATATCTTTGGTGGCATGGGCATGGACGACCTGTTCTCGTCGTTTTTTGGCGGCGGTGCCGGCGGTGGCGCCCGCGGCCGTCGTGAGCGTCGTCGCGGACGTGACATGGCCATCTCGCTTTCGGTGACGCTCGAGGAGGCGGCGCTCGGCTGCAAAAAGACGATCAGCTATGATCGCCTTGCTCCTTGCGAGGACTGCAACGGTACCGGTAGGGCCGAGGGTGCACAGGAAAAGCAGTGCAGTCGCTGCCACGGTACGGGCTACGTCACGACGGTTCAGCGATCGTTTTTGGGCCAGGTTCAGTCTTCCTCGCCTTGCCCCGACTGCCATGGCGAGGGCACGGTTATCGACCATCCCTGCGAGACCTGCGACGGTCAGGGTCGCACGCCTTCGCACGAAAAGATCGACATCGATATTCCCGCCGGCGTTTCGACCGGTCGCCAGCTGCGTGTGAGCGGCTTTGGCGAGGCCGGCCTTCGCGGCGAGCCTTCGGGCGACCTGATTGTCAACGTGCGCGTTGCCGACCATGAGCGCTTTAAGCGCAACGGTGATGACCTGTACCTGGTGAGCGATATCTCGATTGCGCAGGCTGCGCTCGGCTGCGAGATCGAGGTCGAGGGCATTATGCCCGACGAGGTCGTTAAGGTGACGGTTCCCGCCGGCGCCCAGTACGGCGACACCGTGAGCGTCAATAATTACGGCATGCCGCGCATTGGCGGTGGCGGTTCGCGTGGCCGCCTGATCGTGCAACTGCGCGTGGTCGTTCCCACCAATCTTTCCAATAAGCAACGCGAGCTGCTCCGTGCTTTTGCCGATGAGATGGGCGATGACGTCGCTTCCGGTAAGAAGTCGGTGACCGACCGTATCAAGAGTGCCCTCGACGATATACTCGATTAAGGAGCCCGCGTGCTCGCACCCCATATTTCCGTCGTCAACCTCGGCTGCCGTGTCAACCGGGTTGAGTCTGACCGTATCACTGCCGATCTTATGCGCCTGGGCTTTGCTATGGTGGAGCCCCACGATGCCGATCTGATCGTCATTAACACCTGTGCCGTTACGGGCGAGGCCGAGGCCAAGACCCGTAAGGCCGTCCGTCATGCGCTGGCCCATCCAAACGAGCCCTATGTGGTCGTGACCGGATGCGTGGTCAATTTGCATCCCGAGGAGCTGTTGGAGCTTTCGGATCGCGTGATTGCCGAGCCGTCTAAGATCGATGTCGTCGAACGTGTCTGCGAGGTGCTGGGCGTTGAGTCCGATAGCGTTCCCGCCTGCAGCGATGGTGACGTGGTCGATGCGCTCGGTCGTTCGCGGCTGGGCGTGAAGATCCAGGATGGCTGCAACCATCGCTGCACCTATTGCATCGTGTGGAAGGCCCGCGGCCCCGAGCGTTCCGTGCCCGTCGAGTCCGTTCTCGAACAGGTGCGCGAAGCCCAGGAGGCCGGCGTGCCCGAGGTGGTGCTGACCGGTGTGAACCTGGGTGCCTACGATGGCAAGAGCGCGACCGACGAGCATGTCGAAATCGATGAGCTGCTCGAGGCCATCATGGAGCGCACGACTATTGCGCATGTGCGCATTTCCTCGGTCGAACCCATGGATATCTCTGAGCGCCTGCTTAAGGTTATGGCGCGCTATCCGCAGCGTATCGCCCCGTTTTTGCACCTGCCCGTGCAGTCCGGCTGTACGGCGACCTTGCATCGCATGGGTCGTCCCTATAGTGCGGAGGCCTTTGAGGACACGGTGCGTATGATTCGCGCCAACTTGCCCCAGGCGTCTCTTTCGTGCGATGTCATCGTCGGTTTTCCTGGTGAGACGGACGAGGAGTTCGAGGAGTCGCTGGCGCTGTGCCGCCGTGTGGGTTTCTCGCGTATGCACGTGTTCCGCTACAGCAAACGTCCCGGTACCCTTGCTGCCGACATGCCCGACCAGGTGCCGCCCGAGGTTATGGCCGAGCGCAGCCGCCGTATGCGAGACGCGGCGCAGGAGCTCGCTATTGCCGATGCTCGTCGTCGCGTGGGCACTGTCGAGCGTGCCGTGCTTGAGTACGATGACAATTTAACGCTCGGTTCGTTCCATCATGCCCGTCTTGACGATACCTGTGGACTTACAGCCCCGTGCCTGCTCGATGTTGCTATCATCGGAGTCGATGATTCCGGCTTGGTCCATGCGCGCAGGGAGGTCCATGGAAGCCTCGAAGATTAGACTTACCGTTCCCGAGGGAATTGATCCCTCGCGCGTTTTGGGCGCCGGCGACGGCGTCCTTCGTGCGCTCGAGAGTTTGGTTCGCGCCCATGTGGTCGCCCGTGGCGATAGCATCGCCGTGAGCGGTGACCCGGACGAGGTCGAACTCGTGGCGCGTTTTTTCGAACATACTTTCCGTGAGGCGGCCGCCGGGCGCACGCTGTCTGCCGACGATGTCTCTCGCTGCCTGGCCGTCTTGCGCGACGGCGAGCATGAGGCCACATCGCTTCGCGATGACGTGCTGCTTTCATACCGCGGTCATGCCATTCGTCCCAAGACGCTTGGGCAAAAGCGCTATGTGGATGCCATTCGCTCGCATACCATCACCTTTGGCTTGGGTCCTGCCGGTACCGGTAAGACCTATCTGACCATGGCGCTCGCCGTTGCCGCGCTCAAGCGCCACGAGGTGGGCCGTCTGATCTTGACGCGTCCGGTTGTCGAGGCGGGGGAGAACCTGGGCTTTTTGCCTGGCACCCTCGAGGAAAAGATCGATCCGTACATGCGTCCGCTTTACGACGCCCTTTTTGACATGATGGATCGCGAGCGAACCGATGAGCTTATGGAGCGCGGCGTGATCGAGATCGCCCCGCTTGCCTATATGCGCGGTCGTACGCTGAGCGATGCTTTCGTGGTGCTCGACGAGGCGCAAAATACCACGCCCGAGCAGATGAAGATGTTCCTGACACGCCTTGGATTCAACTCCAAGTTCGTGATTACCGGCGACCTCAGCCAGCGCGACCTGGTGGGTCGTCGTGGTGGCTTGGCGGATGTCGAGAAGATTTTGGGCCGTGTCGACGATGTGGCGTTTGCACACCTGGAGCGCGCCGATGTGGTGCGCCATGCCCTGGTGGGTCGTATCGTCGAGGCATACGATGCTTATGATGACGTGCGTGAGCAGCGCTCGCGCGACCGAAAGGAGTCCCGTTGAGTGTATTGATCAGCAACGATGCCGAGCTCGATACGCTGCTCGACGCGCAGGAGGTGGAGCACATCTGCGAGGTTGTGCTTGCCGCCGAGGGTGTTGAGCGTGAAGTCGAGATTTCCCTTTCGTATGTCGACGAGGACGAGATGCACGAGCTCAACCACGAGTGGCGTGGCATCGACCGCACCACCGATGTGCTCTCGTTTGAATGTGACTCGGCCTTTGACGATGACATTCCCGCCGATGAGACGCTCGAGCTCGGCGATATCATCTTTGCCCCGCAGGTCATTGCCCGTCAGGCCCCCGGCTTTGGCAATAGCCCTGCTGACGAGTGCCGCCTGATGCTCGTACACGGCATGCTGCACCTGCTGGGGTATGACCATATCGAGGACGACGAGGCCGAGGTCATGGAGGCCCGCGAGGACGCTATCCTGCGCGATCTGGCGCTCGAGCGCGGCGAGGACCCCAAACTCGTTCACGTCGGCCCCATCACCAATCATGCCCACGACTAGGAGCCGTTTATGATTCCCGGATCGAACAAGGACCATCCGTCCTTTTTAAAGTCGTTCTCCTACGCCATGGAGGGCTTCGTCACCGCCGTCAAGACCGAGCGCAACATTAAGGTCATGCTCGTGGCAGGCGTGTGCACCGTCATTGCCGGCTGCATTGTGGGGCTCGACATTGCCGAGTGGACCACGATTATCATCTGCTGCGGCCTGGTGATTCACGGCGAGCTGTGCAATACCGCCATGGAGGCCATCGTCGATCTGGCGACCCAGGAGCTCCATCCGCTGGCAAAACGTGCCAAGGACATCGCCGCCGCCTCGGTATACGTACTTTCAATCACCGCCGCGATTGTGGGCTTGCTGGTATTTGCCCACGCGCTCGGCTTTATTTAGAAAGGGATTCCCATGTCCGACAATATGCAGCCGACCGATGAGATTTTGGACGAAGAGTCCCTGGATGCTAAGGCGACCGAGGATTGCGATGAGGTCGAGGAGTTCGACCCGTTTGAGGGCATGAGCGACGAGGAGCTCGACGCCCTGTGCGACGAGGACGACAACCTCGCGGGCTTTGGCGACGTTGAGCCTGGTTTCCGCAGCGGCTTTGTGGCCCTGGTCGGCCGCCCCAACGCCGGCAAGTCCACGCTGCTCAACGCCTGCTATGGCAAAAAGGTCGCCATCACCTCGCCGGTGGCCCAGACGACCCGCCGCCGCATGCGCGCCGTCGTCAACCGCCCCGGCTACCAGCTGGTCTTTGTCGATACCCCGGGTATCCACAAGCCCAAGGACGGCCTGGGCTCCGAGCTCAACAAGAGCGCGCTGTTCGAGCTGAACGATGTCGATGTTGTCGCGTTTTTGATTGATGCCACCAAACCGATCGGCAGGGGAGACGCCTGGGTTGCCGAGCGTGTCAAGAATGCCCGTTCCAAGAAGGTCCTGGTGCTCACCAAGGCCGATGAAGCCGACCCCGCACAGGTCATGGAGCAGCTTAAGGCCGCCCACGAGCTTATGGAATATGACGACGAGATCGTGACGTCGTCGGTCAAGAACTTTAACGTCGATGCCTTCATCGAGACCGTTGCGCACTTTTTGCCCGAGGGTCCGCGTTGGTTCCCCGAGGACATGGGTACCGACGCTTCCGATGAGACGCTCGTTGCCGAGTTTGTGCGCGAGAAGGTCTTGCGCCGCACCCGTGATGAGATTCCGCACTCCGTGGGCGTGATCTGCGATGCACTCGAGCAGACCAAGAAGGTGCTGCGCGTGCATGCCACCATTTACGTTGAGCGTGAGGGCCAGAAGGGCATCATCATTGGCAAGGGCGGCGAGATGATCAAGCATATCGGCATCGACGCCCGTCGCGATCTTGAGCGCATTTTTGGCACGCAGGTCTTTTTGGAGCTGGACGTGAAGGTCAAGGCCGGCTGGCGTGACGACGAGGCCCAGATTCGCCGCTTTGGCTACAACGCCGAGGATTAGGGACACCCGGCGCGCATGGCAGGCTCCCGGACATATCGCACGAAGGTGCTCGTGCTTGATAAGACTAAGCTCAAAGAGACCGACCTGATCTTGACGATGCTTGACGAGCGGGGGAGGCAGGTTCGTGCCGTGGCAAAGGGCGCCCGCAAACCCGGCGGACGCCTGGCTGCGCGCTGCGAGCTGTTCTGTACCGTCGATATGCTGCTCGCACATGGACGGTCACTCGACGTGGTTTCTCAGGCCGAGCTTATGGAGGCGCCGCTTGGCGCTGCGCCCGATTACGAGACGACCTGCGCCGCAAGCGCGATCGCCGAGGTTGCGCGCGTGTGCTCGTTCGAGGACGCCGAGGACCCGTTTACCTTTGCCATAACGCAGCGAGCGCTTGCCCTGGTGGGCAGCGGGCTTGACACGGCACATATGGACCTACTTGTGGCGGCATATGTCTTTAAGCTGCTGTCGCACGTTGGCTATCGACCCGATTTTTCGGCCTGCGTGCTGTGCGGAGACCCCATGCTGTCGTATTTTTCGCCCCAGGCGGGCGGTCTCATGTGCGGGTCGTGCGCATCGAGCGTTCCGGGTGCCGAGCTGGTGTCGACCGGTGAGGTCGCGTGGCTGCGCGCCCTCATGTTGATGACCTTCGATGCGCTTATGGCCGAGAAAATCGACCCGCATACGGCGGCGTTCTTGCTCGGGCTTTCGCATGTTTGGGCCGCCACGCACACCGATCAGCGCCTCCGTGCGATGGAATTCATGTTGGGTCGGTGATGATGCGCAGGCGCGGGCTGCTTGTGGTAACATACCGACCTGTTGGTACCTCGACCTTGGTTGCTCGCTCCACCGGCGGCTTCCCAGTCCGAGGCGAATCGAGTCGCCCGATGGCGACGCAAAACGAAAGGTGAAACAATGACTGTTTCCAAAGAGCGCAAGGCGGAGCTGACTGCCCAGTTCGGTAACACCCCGGTCGACACCGGCAACCCCAAGGTTCAGGTCGCCATCCTGTCCGAGCGCATCAAGGAGCTGACCGAGCACATGAAGTCCCACCAGAAGGACTTCCACACCCGTCGTGGCCTGCTCATGCTCGTCGGCCGTCGTCGTCGTCTTCTCTCCTACATCAAGAAGAACGACATCGTCGAGTACCGTGAGCTCATCAAGGCTCTGGGCATCCGCGACAACATCCAGTAGGATTTGTACATGCTAAGAGCGTCCTGCGCAGCGGGGCGCTCTTTTTGTGTAAGGGCGCGAACAATCACGCTCTGAAGCGTGGCGGGGGCAGGGGGCCCGCGTCACATGAGAAGCCCGCAGGCAAGGGGCCTGTGGGGTAAAGGAGAACAATGACACTCGTATCCAAGACCTTTGAGCTGTACGGCAAGACCTACACCTTCGAGTCGGGCGAGCTTGCCAAGCAGGCCACCGGCGCCTGTCTTGTCAAGCAGGGCGACACCACGATGCTCGACACCGTGGTCGTCTCCAAGGAGCGCAAGAACTACGACTTCTTCCCGCTGACCGTCGACTTCAACGAGAAGATGTACGCCGCAGGCCGCATCCCGGGTGGCTACCTCAAGCGTGAGGGCCGTCCCAGCGAGAAGGCCACGCTCACGGCCCGCATGATCGACCGTCCGATTCGCCCGAGCTTCCCGGACGGCTTCCGTAACGAGGTGCACATCGTCGCCACCTCGCTCGTCGCCGACCAGGTCAACCCCTTCGATGTCATCAACGTCATGGGTGCATCCCTGGCCATGACGCTCGGCGGCGTGCCCTTCGAGGGCCCGCTTGCCTGCGTGCGCATCGGCCGCAACGTGGAGACCGGCGAGTTTATCGTCAACCCCACCTATGAGGAGCGCGAGAACTCCGATCTGGACCTGGAGCTGGGCGGATCCGCCGACTTCATCTCGATGGTCGAGGCCGGCGCCGAGGAGATCTCCGAGGACGACATGCTCGCCGCCATGAAGTTTGGCCAGGAGGCCCTTGCTGCTTTCTGCCAGGCTCAGGACGAGTTCGTCGCCGAGTGGGAGCAGGTCAACGGCCCCATCGTCAAGAAGGAGTACCCGCTCGACCAGCCCGTCGAGGAGGTCCAGGAGCGCATCTTCGCCCACTACGACGAGATGGCAGCCGCCTTGCGCGACGCCGACAAGCTCTCCCGTATCGGCAAGGTCGAGGCTCTGAAGGAGTCCATCCGTGCCGAGTTCACCGAGGAGGAGCAGGCCGCTTGGGAGCGCGAGATCCCCGTGGCGCTCAAGAAGCTCGAGAAGAAGGCT